>DPLL01000403.1:13870-14020 GCA_003542015.1 Microcoleaceae cyanobacterium UBA9251
GGCGGCAGTACCTGCAAACATCCAGACGGCAAACCAACCTCATCGATCGCCGACGACAAAGCTTCCCCGATTACTGCATTAGTTTGCCAGCTTTCGCTACCGCCTTTGAGAATCAAGCTGTTAGCACTTTTGAGGCACAAACCCGCCGCC
>DPLL01000409.1 GCA_003542015.1 Microcoleaceae cyanobacterium UBA9251
GGCGATTCGGATCTGGCACAATCGTATTTCATCTCGTAAAAACCCAATGGAAAATACTCTCGCGACTACTCGCAGACTGCGGGTATTGACAAGAACCCAGGAACGGCGTCAGGCGACACCCAAAGAAAAAGATCTAATTCACCTGCTGGCGAATATAGCTTGTAGTTTGGTGAAGTACGACTACAAACACGCCAGCAGTAAGGGGGTGATCCCGCCATCGGAACGGAAGTGTTTAGCTGAATGGCACTACCTGCGACTTGAGCAAATTCGCCGGATCGAACGCTCCCTAGAGCCCGTAGCTACCCTTAAGCGCGTCTACTACAAGACTATTCTCAGTCCGAGGGATCTGAAGTCTTTGAAACTTCAGTGGCTTGAGGAGGACAAAAACCGGGTCAAGCGGGTCGATCCTGACTTGGATGATATACTCAGCGAAGCTTTGGATCGGGGAGATACCTTGAAACAGCTATTTCAGACGATCGAAGCCAAAGAACGCACATTTTCGGCAACTCCCGGCCCCGGCGTGGTGCCGATTTGGGTCAAGGAGTGGGAAAACTCGGGCTATGACATCAACTTTTTTCCGCCTTCGTTCTCTGCATGGGCTTCGATCGTAGACGATTAGGCTCAAGAAAAACTCTTGAGACATCTGGGAAAAATCAAGTCTCTTAGCAGGCCCGATGCCTAACCCCTATTCCCCACAAGAGTTTCTACCAGAGGTCTTGGGAAATGGCAACGATCCCCTTCGGTTGCTCCGCTAACGTCCAATCCCATAATCAACCACTTGATTTGCCATTACGGCCATTTCCGAAGACAGTGCCTGCGACAGGCTTAGCTAGCCCATTAGTACGCAGGTATCCGATCGNNGCCGATACAGCCGAATTCCGCTCTCAGTTACGATCGGGTTCGGAAAAAAGCCAACTGCAACTGCTACAACGACAAATAGCGGATTCCGGTTGGGATGTATTGATGGAATTTTTATTAGAGCGCAAGTCAGAAGCGCCAACTGCGGTAACGGGCAAGGTTTACCAGATTCTTTACAACGCTGATTCAGAGAAAGCGACGGCATTTTTGCAAGGGAATTTTCCCACGGGGATTGTGCCACTGCGATCGGACTCAAACATTGACTACACTCCACTGCAACAGTTGCTAGCCATACAAGAGTTTCAAGAAGCCGATCGCTTGACTTTAGACAAGCTTTGTGCATTGGCGGGCGAGAAGGCTTCCGTGAGAAAATGGCTGTATTTTACGGAAGTAGAGAGTTTGCCGGTGGCGGATTTGCAAACAATTAATACGCTGTGGAAAGTTCATTCCGAAGGCAAATTCGGCTTTTCGGTGCAACGGGAAATTTGGCTGGGTTCGGGCAAGAATTGGGATAAGTTGTGGCCGCTAATTGGCTGGAAGAAGGGGAATAATTGGACGCGGTATCCGCAAGAGTTTATTTGGGATTTGAGCGCGCCTAGGGGACATTTGCCGCTGTCGAATCAGTTGCGGGGTGTGCAGCCGTTTTCGGCTTTGATGGCTCATCCGGCTTGGTTAAAATGAATGGTTTGGGATTTTTTGGGGAAGGTGGGGCGGGCTGGATGTTCGGCCCACAATTGTTGGTGGGGAGATGGGGTTTTAATATTTAACCGCAGAGGGCGCAGAGAGCACAGAGGTAGAGGGATGAAGAGAATATGACTTACGTAAAAAACCCGGTTTCTGATGAGAAAAATCCTGCATCTTTGAGAGAGATATTGAGATAGAAACCGGGTTTTTGGCCATCGTGCGTAAATCCTGCTTTTAAGGAAAGTTGGAAAATTTTGTATAATAGATATTTCAACTAATTAGCAAGAGGGCTGGGAGTCATGGTAGGCATCGGAACCAAACTCACTTTAGCAGAATTTTTAGCTTTGCCTGACGGAGATGTGTATTATGAATTAGTAGATGGTCAAGCAGTTCCTAAAATGTCTCCCAAATTTTTCCATTCGACTTTACAGTTTGCTTTGTGTCGCGTAATTCGTGCATGGTGTAAAGGACGGGGGCGAGTGTTGCCAGAATGGGCAGTTTTGTTAAAACGTCAGGGTAAAGATTGGGCACCTGTTCCAGATTTAACGTACATTTCTTATGAACGTTTACCGAAAAGTTGGCGACGGAATGAAGCTTGTCCCGCCATTCCAGAACTGGTAATTGAGATTATCTCGCCCGATCAAACGATGCAGGAATTTGAAGAGAAGGCAAAAGATTATTTGGCTGCGGGTATTCCGCGAGTTTGGGTAGTAGATCCAGAGGCTATCTTAATTAGAAGCTTTTTCCCGGATGGTTCTAGTCAAGTTTATACGGATAATATGCCGATTGTGGATGAGTTGTTGCCCGGTTTGGAGTTGACGACTCGACAGATTTTTGAAGAAGCGGAATTGATTGATTGATTACAGTGTGTGCAAGAGATCAGTCGTAGGGTGCGTGACAGCGGGAAAATTCTAACTGGCGGCGGTGGGTTCTATTTTAAAGGGAGTTATGACTTCAGAATTGACCGATGCCTTAAACCGAATCTTAAGCTGGATAGAGCAACACGAACCCTCGTGGATTGAGTATCTATACCCTGGCTTATCAAAGGATGAGATAGATGACTTAGTAAGAGATTTACCAATCCAATTTTCTCCTGAACTCTATGAACTCTATCAGTGGAAAAATGGTGCAGTAGAAGGAGATGAGTGGAAGGAAACAGCTTGGATCTTTCATAGTTGGACTTTTAGACCTCTACAAGAAGTCGTTGCAGGGCTGCGCCGGGAGAGTTCCAGATATCAAATAGATATAAGGCATCTAGATATAATTAATTGTTTTAAAGTAGAATTTAATTATTTAAGTCTTTTTTATCACCAAGAATCGAGAAATTATGGTTGCATCATGCTAATTGATAAAACACTAAATTGTTGTCCGATAATTTTTCTGCGATTTGTAGGAGGAGATTTTACTTTACTTGAAAAGTATACAAGTTTAACCAGTATGATGCTAACTATTGCAGAATGTTATGAAGCAGGAGCTTACTTCATAGGGGATTATATTTCTCGCAACCCTGAAAAAGAATATCAAATTTGGCGTAAATATAACTCCCAGATTATAGGATTTGCTCTACAAGCTATTCAGCAAGGCTCTTTGTGTGGTGACTTTTTTAGATGTTTCTCCAACGACCTAATCGAATTTAAAGACCCAAGAGCTGTGGAGCCTCTAATCCAAGGGTTGCAATTACTCAATCATCAGAATGTAGAGCGATTGAACCAGCAGAATAACGATCCATTTCTCTATTACGATCCCACAGAAGAGGTAGCCAGAATTTTGGGAGAGTTAGGCGATACTAGAGCTGTGCCTGTTCTAATTGCCACTCTCAAAGACGATTGTCATAATAATTGGGATTACCAAACTAAAGTCAGTGCAGCAAAGGCTCTGGGTCAGCTCAAAGATGAACGAGCAACTTACCCTCTCATTGAAGCTTTACAAAATAGCGAGGGTGAAGTTCGACATATGGCAGTTTGGGCGTTAGGTGAAATCGGAGATTTAAGAGCAGTAGACTCCCTAATTGATGCTTTGCGAGATAGTGATTATAGGGTAAAACAAGCGGCAAATGAAGCCTGGGATAAACTGGCTGCAAAATTTACTGAGATTGACGAAGAAATTCCCTTTTAATACTAACTATAGCCTTTCTCAGAAAGATGAGGTACTCATGGGCATAGGGCATAGGGCATAGGGCATAGGGCATAGGGCATAGGGCATAGGGCATACCTCACTTTTTTGAGAACCGCTATATACTAAAACTACAAAGACTCATTAAGTTGTTTAAACTCCCCTTGCGACTGCACTTGCTTGTGCAAACTAATTTTGTCGCCCACTTCATACCCAGTGTTAAAACCAGCCTCACTACTGATTTGAGAACCAGTTCTCTTTTTAACTTTACCACCTAAAGTCTCTAAATACTTTGCGATCGCCTGTTGATTCTTCTCAAACATCGATCGCACCACAATCGCCGGAGTCGCCGCCGCATCCCCCACACCGGGAATCCCCGACTCTTCCATCTCCTGCTTTTGTTCCAACAATCTTTGCCTTAATCTCGTCGCGCAGCCAACCCGAAAAGCATTGAGATACGCCAATCCTCTCCCATTTCCTTTGCGATAATTAGCCCTCCGTTCGATCGCGGAACTCAAACACTGGTAAAGGTGCGTGCAAACAATCAAGTTAGTAGAAGTTCCCACCAAAAACATACTACCAGTATAACTGTTTCGCATCGCATTGCAACCGTTAGCTTCGGCAATTCCCGAAAGCAAAATCATTTTCCAAGTGACAAATTTGGATGTTGTTTCAACTCTGCTTTCGTCAATCTCTTCTTGGTGATTCGGGCCTAAGTCGGCGAGGCTGAGATTGTACTGCGCTAGCAACAGAGAAGCTTTTTCTGCCGCAGCAGTCGATTCATTTTCATTGGATGAAGTGGCGAGGGCTAGCAGCTTTTTGATTTTATCGACAATACTTGTATCTGCCATTGTTCGATCGGTTTTAGGGTGAGAGGACGCGGTGGTAAGGATTTGGGGANNGAGGGCGCAGAGAGAGGAAGAAATTCCTGGAGGGATTGACAAGGTAATTATTTCATTCACAAGTGTTGTGATGAATCTCAAAATCTTGCAACACCATGACTATCCGTAAGTCCTATTTAAGATTATGTCATTCATGGAATAGGATTTTTTTTGAACCGCAGAGGCCGCAGAGGGCGCAGAGAGAGGAAGAAAGTCTTGGAGGGATTGAGCGTGTAATTATGTCATTCACAAGTGTTGTGATGAATCTCAAAATCTTGCAACACCATGACTATCCCTAAGTCCTATTTAAGATTATGTCATTCATGGAATAGGATTTTTTTTGAACCGCAGAGGCCGCAGAGGGCGCAGAGAGAGGAAGAAAGAATTTCGCAACTCATGGGCGGATTTGCATATTATTCGAGGACTTCTAGGACTGATTTGGGTGACAATTTATCTTTAAACCAGATGATTTTTGCTGGGACTTCATTTACTTTTACTCCGGCTTTTTCCAAATTCAGTCTTTCGGAAATAGCCAAAATTAAATTCTCGCAATCTGACTTATGTACTTGGGCAAATTTCTTTTGTAAATACTCCGGCCGCCAATAACCGACTATCTCTAATAAAAATACTCGTCCGTCGGGATGTACTAACCGAAAGTCGGGAATCATTACGCTTCCTGGAATGGGAATTAGATCGACTTCTCGCTCTAGTTTCCACTCGGTTTTTGTGGCATTCCATCTTTCGGCAAATGCTGCTTCTAACATACTATCATAGGGTTTTCCTGGTGGATAGTGGCTAACTAAACCGCAATCTGAATCTAGGCTAAATTTACCTGTTTTCAAAACACCACTAAAAGGGTCTTTTGTTTGCAGTGTTGAGTGCATACTCCATTTGGTAACGTGCAGTAGTGCGGGTAGCATTTTTGCTAGGGCTAAGCCGTAGCGTGTGCTCGGCTTGAATAAGCTTGTCGGCCCGTCGATTGTGAGGGTGAAACCATGTTCGGCATCGCCTTCTATGTATGTCATTAATTGAAATAGTTTCAGATAGCGAAATAGGAGTTTGTATTCTCCTGGATCGTTGCGGTGGGCGGTTAATTCGACTTGACTTGCGCGGTAAAATATGCCTTGGACTTGAGAAAGGTTGTAGCGATGTAACAATGCTTCTGGTGTGGGCGCGTCGAATTGGGTGAGGATTTTGTTTTCGTTTAAATCTGCGTATAAACCTGTACTTATTTCGTTGGTTAAAACTTCTCTATTTAATTCTTGGCCTAGTTCAAGTGCTAATGTTTCGAGGGTTAATTGGGTGGAATTGTTGCTGGGTACGGATTGCGCTGCTAGGGCAAATACGCGCTGTCTCAATGCAATTGGTTCTAGGGGACTGATGATTTCAAAGGTGCAGAAACCGCCTCTCAGGAGGTGAGCAAATCCGCGTTTTAGGCGGTAGTCGGGGCTGTCGCCTTCTAGGGATTGTAAGCTTTTGTCTAGTTCGCCTTGGGTTTTGCCGATCGCACTTTGGAAGCAATTTATAATTTCGGTGGCTGCTTCTAGGTTTTTAGCATCTATCTTTAGGCGTAGCGGGATGATTGATTCGCCGTTTTGACGGTGGCTTAGTAACTCAGTTGGTAGCATTTGTTATTTTTAACGAACCGCGAAGGCGCGAAGGACGCGAAGGGTACGCTGATGGACGCTGATGATGGGTATTTGTTTAGTTATACCGCTTTTGGAATCTTTGCTGTGGGAAGTTTTCAGGGCTAATAACCCATTTTTAACAGGAAAGACTTATTGACATTTTAGTTTACATCGTTTAGTGTAAACACAGATAATGTAAAAAATTAGGTGCTTTACAGTCATGGACTTTGAGGATATTCGTCAGTGGCAGGGAACTGCTGAGGCGATCGCCAAGGAACTGAAACGCCAAATCGCTCGACTTGGGTTGTCTGTGGAACCGCCTGCGGTGCGAACAGTCCGGCTGTGGCGATCGAAGCAGCTTTTGTCGCAACCCAAAGGGCAAGAATTTAGATTTCGCCAGATTTTGGAGGGATTGGGTGTGGCGCTGCTGCTGAAGCGGGGCTGGACGCTGGCGGCGATCGCGCAAGTTTTACCCTCATTCCCCGACGCAACTTTGGAACAACAAATCATTGCGGAGGCAAATTGTCAAGACCCCTCGTGGCTGCCACAAATGCAAACAACCACATTACCATTACCTACAGGACACGCCAGCGCTGTCGATTTCGCTGAAGATACTGTTATATTGCTGGCCCAGGGAATTTTGCGGCAGTACACAAGAATTATCAATCGAGATATCGTTCGCCAATACGACAAGAGTATACCATCGGAACTTTATCGGGCTATGTGCAAGTTGGGTAGGCTGTATATCGAAGCAGGAAAAAGCGATCGCGCGGCTTGCGTGCATACCGTTTTGGAACGTGCTAGATATCCCCTTGATGAGTGGGAATTAGATATTTTTTGTCACCCAGATTTTCGCTTTGGTCAAGCAATTCTCATCGATTCCGACTTGCGAGTGCCGACTTCAGATTGTGCTGAAATTGCCAACAGTAAAGGTACTTTTGGCGAAGATAATGTCATCGAACATCGCCTGTATGAACGGTTGCGCGAGGCAACTGAACGATTGGGAATTCGCCGCCAGCACAAAGCTTATACGGCTTTGCGATCGCTATTTGGCAGTCGATCGCTCATTGGAGAACATCAACTTTTAGACTACTTAGGTGACAACGATTTAACCCCTTTACAGGGAACGATTGTTGACACCTTTTTTGATAGCGTGCCGGATGTCTGGTTAATTAACGGATACGCTCATCGCTGCGCCCATTGTGGTACGTTGATGCGACCATATGCCGATCGCAAACTTTTTCCCGATGGGCGATGTCCAATCCGCCAATGCCTCGGCCACAACTCCTCAACCGCAAAAGTTTCGGAGAAATTAGACCAAAATCAAGACCGATTGCTGATTGCCAAACCTCAGATTTTAACCTATTGGACTGGGCCAGCAATCGACGAATTAGCAATTTTTGAGGCAGCCCGAAAAAACGGACTTGATGCCGAACTTTACCCAGAATCCGACCTGTGCGATGTGTCAATTAACGGTCGCAATATTGGCATTGACGCGAAGTCGTACACCAGTCCTGTCTCCCTTGCCTTGCGCCTCAACCGCACTGGCATCGGGGGGCTGGAGCACTACCGCCGCCGCATCATTGCCGTCAGCGACCAATTAATTGAAGAGCGGCCGGATTACTTCTCTACTTTCCAGTCTGCGATCGATAAAAAAGGCCCGCCTGCTACTCTCGAAATCATGTCTGTTTCACAAGTCATTGAATTGCTAAAGGTAATCAAATATGAGAACTAAGCCTGATTTTTGGACGGGTCCAGATCGCATCTGCTGGCTATGCGTCTTGATGGCAGAATTTATCGAAACTAATTCCCTAGAATATGCTCCTTTAACAATATCGGGAATGGCGAGTATTGTCAATGCACCTGCGTTGGCAAAAGCCCGCCAAGCCATTTTTAATATGCGCCTGATGTCGCTGGCTTACGTGACAGAACAGTCAGTTAAACACGCAGTTGCTATTTATAACGATCGCCACTACCGCAACAAAACTCAGGGAACCTATAAAATCAACTTAGAAACACTTCATTTTGAACGCACAGACCCCCTAGAAGACCCTTTAATTACCCAAGCACGTCAAATTCTCAGCCAGCCTTTAGCACACCAATTTTACAGCGCCACCTTTGCCGATCCCCGCCAGCCAATGGCCGTTGCTTTAGGTGAAGAAACAACAGCCGCGAGAGTGCCAATTGGACCGATCGCAGCCCCGCTTGCGCCGCGCCGCACCCATTCCCTCGATCGCTTGCTGAAAGCAAAAATTCGCATTCCCCTTGCGGAACTGTATGAGTTAGCAGTTGAGATGGATGAACGCGAAGCAAATCACCCTGAAAAAAGACAGGGTAACTGGGTAAAACGGTTTCTACATTTTGCACTTAAAGTACCAGAAGTTGGCAAGGGTTTGCGAGAAGAAACATTCATCGAACTAGAAGGTATTAAACACTTAATTGGACTGCCTGGATCGGGCAAAACAACTTTGCTGGTATTGATAGCTGTATGGTTGGGAAAATGCGGTTATAAAGCGATGTTTGTGTTTCCCTCCATTGAAGTTGCTAGACAGTACATGGCAGAACTGGCATTTCACGAAATTAAAGTGGGCATGCTAGTCGGTCAAAGCAAAGAAACTCGCCGCCGACACGCTGACAATATTGCCGAGGCGATCGCAGCATCAGGGGGAAATGGCGGCTTTGGGTATAGTTTGGAACAGGCAGAAACTTTTGGCTTAAATTGCGTCTTACCTGCGTTTTCAAATGCTGATACTTCGATGTGGGATTTTGGTAAAGCACCCTGCAACGAAATCTTACAAAGCGGGGGCAAAAAAGGGCAAATGAAAAAGTATCTTTGTCCGGTTTGGACGGTGTGCGGCCGCAACAAAGCTCCCCGCGATTTGCTAGATGCTGATATTTGGGTGGGTCACGTTCTTTCAATGGATACTGAAGTTCCACCCCAGGCTATTCGCGATCGCATTCGTTATTTTGAATTAATTGCCCGGACATTTGATGTCGTAGTTTTTGACGAAGCAGATATGGTACAATCAAATCTGGATGCTTACGGTGCTGCAACTTTGAGACTTTCTGGTGCGGCAGATTCTATCCATTTAGTCATTCAAGAACAAATTCACAATCGTTTTGCTCGCGGCGAAAACTATCGATTGTTCGATCGCAATGTAGAACATTACAGCCGCGATTTGTCGGAATTTGGCGATCGCAACACATCGTTAATTACTGCGGTTCAAAATATGCCCTCATCGCGAGTGAGCCAACGCTACCAGAACCAGTT
Source organism: Microcoleaceae cyanobacterium UBA9251 (assembly GCA_003542015.1). Taxonomy (GTDB): domain Bacteria; phylum Cyanobacteriota; class Cyanobacteriia; order Cyanobacteriales; family Microcoleaceae; genus Microcoleus. The sequence continues at coordinate 9,435 of DPLL01000409.1, forward strand.
ATTAACTGTTCTGAGAATTGTCAGCGATTTGTTGGATGGCTATGGGAAAACTTCTAAACGCGATGACCTCAACGAAGAGGAAGTCAAACAGGGATTTAGCAAAAGTCGAGCCTTGAAAGAATTCTGGGAAACAGCAGCTTACCATGCTTTTTACGATCGCACGGGCATTGAACCGCACGATAGACTCAACCTGGATCTGTGCGCTCAAAGGCTGGGAATAAGCTGCGATACCCTCAAACAGCAGTGGGAAACTCAGATTCTTTATTTTCGCCGTTATTTAGCAGAGAATCTAATCGAACGGCGCGACAAGATTGTCAAAGAAATTGCCGAATTGTTTTTGCCTTTGTGTTTTAAGGATGTCACTGCATCAGCCGAAGCTCAGGATACAATTACCTTACTTGTTTGCGTCACTTTTGTGATTTTAGGCTATCAGCGAATCGTACCGGAAACGAGAACAATGGTAGCAGAAGGACTGATTCGGGAACCGATCGTCGCATCGACTGCAACAGCGGAACTGCGACAACTGATTCCTGAGAATATTTTGGGGTCTTTTTCTGGCGTGAAATACAGTTTTGAATCGGCACAAACTACTCGAACTCAAGCGCACAATGTAGAACTGTCTTATATCATTTTTGTGGGAGCGCCTCGGATGTTAATGCACCGTTTTCATAAGTTATTTGAGGCAGATGGCGAACTTACAGGGCCGGCGGTTTTAATGACTTCAGCTACCTCATTTCTCGAAGCAAGTCCTGCTTATCACATTAACTCTGGGCCGGATTATCTGCTCAAACCGCGCCAAACAGAACACGATCCAAAAAAGAGCATTTACCGCTTCAAATGGCTGCCCGATCGCGAATCGCGCGATGAACCTCTCCGATATAGCGGTGCTGGCGAACTGCGCGATCGCAATTTAGAAAAAATGGTAGACTTGCTGGTACGCGGAGGAACCAAGAAATCTGAAATTTACAAATCCATCCTCAACTTTGACGTGCAAGATGGTATTTACCGCAAAGCTGCCTTAATTGTTAACAGCTACGAACAAGCTCGCACCATTAAGAAATTTATCAACGATAATCATCCAGAAATCGGCAAAAGAACCAAAGCAGTTGTTAATTTGCTCAAAAACGGAGAGCAACCAACTGATTTCGTCACAACGGCTCAGTGCGAGGCTTTAGGAGATGATGAAACTTGTGATATTATCATTTTTCCGATGTTGGCGATCGGTAGAGGTGTAAATATTGTTTTCACCAAAGGAGATAGGAAACTCGATGCAGCCATTGGCACAATTTATTTCCTCACCCGTCCCCACCCCACGACTGATGATACGCAACTTTTGTACAGTCTAGCCGGAAAAGCTACCCAAGAATTTGACAGTAGAGTTTTTACTGAAACCGAAGACTTGTCGGCAATTTCTAATACTTGGAAACAGTCAAGAAAACAACTCTGGAAAACGGCGAATCGGCTGTTACGCGAACCTCTAATGGCCAGCCGTTTGGGTGAAGATTTATTCAAACCGTTTACGGCAAATCAGATGGTGGGAATTTTGCAAACAATCGGGCGCGGGATGCGAAATGGGTGTCCGGTACAAGTTTACTTTGTCGATGCAGCTTGGGCTATTAAATCCACTGAAAATAAACCAGACTCAGGGCGGGATAGTATGTTAGTTCAGATGCGAATTATTTTAGAAGAATGCGTCAAGCATCCCGATTCGGTGATTCGAGAAATATATCAAGAACTTTACGGTGCATTTCTCGATCCCATGCGACGCATTGAGGGCGTAGTTTACCCGCCAAGTTTACGCGATTCAGAAGGTTTGACAGAGGAAGAAGACGATTTTGATGATTTTTCAGCTTTATTGGAGATGTAACCATGAATGACGAAATTTTTGACAAAATTGAATTCGATGATAACGCTGAAGGAAAGC
>DPLL01000062.1 GCA_003542015.1 Microcoleaceae cyanobacterium UBA9251
TGATTTAGGATTGCTATATTACCTTAATATTAAATTAGTTTCGGAGAACAAACCATGAAACGCGATGATGTACTAGCAATTGTAGCCGCACACCGAGAACAGTTGCAGAAAATGGGAGTAAAATCTCTTAACTTGTTTGGTTCAGTGGCACGAGATGAAGCTCGCTTAGATAGTGATGTAGACTTTTTAGTTGAATTCAATCAACCTGTAGGACTCTTTGAATTTATCGAAGTGCGGCTTTATTTGCAGGATATTTTGGGATGTTCAGTCGATTTGGGAACTCTGAAAGCTTTAAAACAACATTTGCGAGAACCTGTACTTAAGGATGTCATCCATGCCTTCTAGAAATTGGCGACTTCGCCTTCAAGATATTTTGCAATCTATTGATGAAATTCAACAACGGACAGCAGGTATGGACTTTGAGAGTTTCATCACAAACAGAACAGTTATTAAAGCTGTTCTTTACGATTTTGGCATCATCGGCGAGGCTAGCAGGCACATCCCCAGTGATATACAATCGCTCTATCCTCAAATACCGTGGCGTTTGATGGCAGATATGCGGAATGTTATTTTTCACGAATACTTCCAGGTAGAATTGGAGATAGTTTGGATAGCTATTCAAAATAATCTGCCTTTGCTAGTATCACCACTACAGGAGATCCTACATCAGGAAGCATCGGGAGAATAGTTGGCTGGAAGTGCGATCGTATTCCTAAAGATATAGTTTGACACGCCACTTTATCGGGGCAGAACATCCTCTAACCGAAGTTCCAAGCTTTTTAACACAGGAGAAATAATCCGCTGTCCAAGTCGAATTTTTTGCTGGATTTTAATTACGGTAGTTGAGAATTAATGAGATTATTTGCTACACTTTCACTTCCACAAATCCCAAATCAGTCCCTTTCCCAGCGTGAACTTCCGCCAACTTTTCGTAACGCTTAGCGTGCTCTATTAACTCCGCAGATTCCTCCTGTGAGACATCCCGCAGCCGCTTGGCAGGCACTCCCGCAACCAGCGTGTGAGGGGGAACGTCTTTGGTGACAACAGCCCCTGCACCGACGATAGAGCCTGTTCCCACCCTCACTCCATCGAGGACGATCGCCCCAATCCCGATCAAACTACCCCGCTCAATGTAAGCTGAGTGAATCACAGCTCGGTGTCCGACAGTCACAAAATCTTCCAAAATAGTTGGTTTACCCGGATCGCCGTGTAAAATTGCTCCATCTTGGATATTAGTACAAGAGCCGATCGCAATGCGCTCCACATCCCCCCGCACCACCGCCCCGTACCAAATACTCGCCCCCGCCGCCACTTCTACCCTACCGATGACAACAGCACCTGGGGCGACAAAAGCAGCTTGGGAGAGATCGGGAATAGGCCAATAGGAAGGAAGTGTAGTCACGGATTCCTTGGGATTGCTAATCGAAAAAATGGGTTGACCTTAACCAATGGTCAATACGAGATATAATAAAATTATTTGGGACTTTTGCAGAGAAAATATTTTGGGACGCACTACATGATCGAAGTAGCCTTGCAATACCCGATGTTTGGCCCGGAAATTCAGTGTCCCCACTGTCGCCAAACCATTCCGGCTCTAACTCTCACGGATACCTATTTATGTCCGCGTCACGGGGCATTTGAGGCCGATCCAAAAACAGGGGATTTAGTTCACCTTCAGTCTGGGCGACACTGGCGCCACTGGGAGAATGAATGGTATCGCCAGCACACTCACCCCGACGGCATTCGGTTTGAAATTCACGAAGCGCTCGATCGACTCTATACTCAAGGCTACCGAGCAACTCGCATCATCATTGCCCAACGCTATCGGGAATTAATCAGCGTTTATTTAGAGCGCAGCACATCTTGGCGGGGTGAATCGGAATCGCCGATGCCAAAGCTTTACGGTTTACCAGTCGATTTTAGCCCCGAATCCCAGGAGGAAGCTTGTTGGGAAGTAATTAATTTTGATTTGGAAAAAGAGCCGGGAGCTCCGATTCGATATCCATATTTTCGGTTGTTTGAATAGTCATTAGTTATTTGTTAGTGGTTATTAGTTATTGGTTGTTAGTAGCAGGTAACAAATAACACTTAACAAATAACACTTAACAAATAACACTTAACAAAATCAAATGCACCACGCCTCAATTCGGACTGCTAATATTCACCGGGCGATCGCCTTTTACGAACAGTTGGGATTTACTGTGAGCGATCGCTTTACCACCGGTTACACTCTAGCCTGTTGGATGGAAGGTCTCAACGGACGCATCGAACTAATTCAAATCCCGGAACCGAAACCCGCACCGGATGCCTTCGGAGACGAGCATTATGTTGGATACTATCATTTATCTTTCGATTTAACTGAGGCGACAACTGATTTGCCGACTTGGTTACAGTCTCTAAAAGAGCAGTTTGAGGAAGCAGCTAAAGAGCAACCAAACGAGTTGCACCCTTTGAAAGTTTTATTAGAACCGACTCAACAGGCGATCGGCGATCGTGTTTACGAAGTAGCTTTTATTGCCGATACTGATGGTTTGCCTTTAGAGTTTATCCGGCGGCTTAATTAGTTAATCACTAACGACTATGGATAATCATTGGGAGCATCCCATTTTTGCAAATATATCCGTAGGGGCGAAGCATTCCGGCAGATAATTCATTAGAAAGACAGCAGAGACTTACTGCCGGAATGCTTCGCCCCTCCAAAATTGGGATGCACCCTAATCATTCTCTCTCTCAATCAAAAGATGAGAATCATTATCACTCTTAATCCCTAGTAATATTCCCTACCAAATTAACAATATTTTTCTCAACAATAGCTAGACTTTTAACTCAAAATCTAGTGCATTTTATTGTTTACTAAAATATGAACACCTGTTCATACTATCATGTGTTTGGATCAACCCAGGAAAAACCATGCAAAAAGCCAAGTCGAGCGATTCCGGCTGCTGTAGTTGCAGTCATGAAGACGACCACCACGAAGATAGCCATGAGAATCATAACCATGACCACGACCACGACCACGGCCACGATCATGACCACGGGAACGGAGATTTTAACCTGAAGCAAGAATTGCTTCCTGTGATATTGGTTGTTCTACTATTTGTCGGCGGTTTAATTTTTGAACAACAACTGCACAACACGCCCTATTCTATAGGTGAATATCTGGTTTTCATCCCAGCCTATCTTTTGAGTGGATGGAATGTTTTAACCAGTGCCGGCCGCAACATTCTGCGAGGTAGAGTGTTTGATGAAAACTTCTTAATGACTATAGCAACACTCGGCGCTTTAGCTATTCATAAATTGCCCGAAGCAGTCGGGGTGATGTTGTTCTTCAAAATCGGAGAACTTTTTCAAGAATTTGCGATAGGGCGATCGCGTAAATCGATCCGATCGCTCTTAGAAATTCGCCCAGACAGCGCCAACCTCAAGCAAAATGGCGACATCAAAAAAGTTGCACCACAAACCGTAGCCGTCGGCGATATCATCCTTGTCAAACCAGGAGAAAAAATCCCCTTAGACGGTGAAATTATCGACGGCAATTCTCAGATTGACACATCTGCACTAACTGGAGAATCAGTCCCTCGAACCGTGAAAGTTGGAGAAACAGTTTTAGCAGGAACAATTAACCAGACAGGAGTTCTTACTGTCAAAGTTACCAAAGTCTTTGGTGAATCTTCAATATCCCGAATTCTGGAATTAGTAGAAAATGCCAGAAGCAAAAAAGCTGAAACTGAGAAATTTATCAGTAAATTTGCCAGTTACTACACGCCTTTTGTAGTATTTGCATCGCTAGCAGTGGCATTAATTCCGCCTTTGTTCATTTCAGAAGCAACTAATGCAGACAGATTTTTATGGGTTTACCGCGCCCTTGTCTTATTAGTTATTTCCTGTCCTTGCGGATTGGTGATTAGCATTCCTCTGGGATACTTTGGGGGAATTGGCGGTGCAGCCAAGCGCGGTATTTTGGTTAAAGGAGCAACTTTTCTAGATACCCTGACAGCAGTCAAAATAGTAGTTTTAGACAAAACCGGAACTTTGACAAAAGGAGTTTTTAAAGTAGCACAAATTGTGCCTAAAAATGGTTTTTTCCAAACAGAATTAATGGAAATAGCTGCTAAAATAGAATCTCAATCAAATCACCCAGTGGCGAAATCGATTCTGGAAGCTTACGGCGGCAAGATAGATTCATCGGATGTGACAGATTACGCAGAAATAGCCGGACACGGCATTCGAGCCAAAGTAAATAATCAAATTGTCCTGGCAGGAAATGACCGTTTGCTGCACCGAGAAAATATTGCTCACGATGTCTGCAATGCGGGCGGTACTGTTGTCCATTTAGCGGTAGACAACCGCTACGCTGGCTATATTTTGATTGCTGACGAGCTTAAGGAAGACGCAGTACAGGCGATTCGCGATCTCAAGAAATTGGGTGTTGAGCGAATCGTAATGCTCACAGGAGATAATCAAGCTGTAGCCGATAGTGTGGCGAAAAAGCTTGGTTTAGATTCCTACTTAGCTGAGTTATTACCCGAAGGAAAAGTTGAGGCGATCGAAAAACTTATTAGCCAATCTAAAAAAGGCGATAAAATTGTCTTTGTCGGGGACGGAATTAATGATGCACCAGTGCTTGCTAGGGCTGATGTGGGCATAGCGATGGGGGGTTTGGGCTCCGATGCGGCGATAGAAACTGCCGATGTTGTGATTATGTCAGATGCACCGTCAAAAGTGGCTGAAGCCATCCAAATTGCCAGAAAAACTCACAATATTGTTTGGCAAAATATCATTTTTGCCATGTCAGTCAAAGGCATATTTATTGCTTTGGGGGCTTTTGGGTTAGCGACAATGTGGGAAGCTGTTTTTGCTGATGTTGGGGTGGCTTTAGCTGCGATTTTCAATGCCACTAGAGTTTTAAAGTAGAGTTTTCGTAGGGTGAATATTTCTCACCTTACCCACAATTGAGACATACATTCTGAGGTTAAAAATCTTATGCGTCGTCAACGTTCTCTGCCTTGGATTCACCGCTATTCCCGCCCGATCATGGCAGGAATTGCCTCGATAGGGGCTGCGGTAACTGCCTATTTAACCGCTGTCAAGTTATCCCAAGGAGCGGTAACTTGTCCCATAGCTGGCTGCGATATCGTGCTTTCGAGTCCCTATGCCTATGTCTTTGGTTTGCCTCTTTCTCTCTTTGGTTTTTTGGGCTATTTGAGCATGATAGTTTTTGCCGTAGCTCCCTTATTTGTCAATCCCTCTGAACAGAAAAGTCTCCGCTCTACTTTAGAGTCTTGGACGGGACTATTGCTATTTGCTGGTGGCACAGCAATGACGGTTTTTAGCGGCTACCTGATGTATGTACTGGCTGTTGATATCAAAGCAGCTTGTATTTACTGTATTTCTTCTGCTTTGTTTGCAACTAGCTTATTTGTCTTAGCATTAATCGGTCGCGAATGGGATGATATCGGACAACTATTTTTCATCGGAATTCTGGTATCTATGTTAGTGCTGATTTCTTCTTTGGCTCTTTATGCTGATGTGAATAATCTCGGTACTGCTAGGGAGACTAGCATGAATACTACAACATCTTCTGGTGCTTCGGAAATTGCTTTAGCGCAGCATTTAAAAAGAGTGGGAGCTAAAATGTATGGCTCTTTTACCTGCTCTCATTGTCAGATGCAGAAGAACAGTTTTGGCAAAGAGGCATCTCGCATTTTCAATTATATCGAGTGTAATCCTCAAGGGAAGAATGCGAGGCCTGATCTTTGTCAAGCAGCCAAAATTCAGGGGACTCCTACTTGGGAAATTAACGGTAAGTTTTACCAAGGGCAAAAATCTTTGAAGGAGTTAGCTGATTTATCTGGCTATCAGGGAAGTCGGGAATTTCAAAATCTCTCAAGTCATGAACGTTGACAAGAGTGATTTTTGGCGATCGATCTAATCATAGTCGATCGCCTGCACCTCACCTAAGTTAGCCGCCACCGCCCCAGCAAACGGCGCTGCAATCCAAATCCGATCGCCATTCCGGCAACTACAATGCCTGTCAAGTAAGCCAACACAGTCAACCGCACCGAAAGAGGAGGCGCGACTCCCTCAACTTCAATAGTTTGTGAAACCTGGATTGGTGGAAACTGACGGGCTGCATTTAGTTGGGGAGAAACTTCTACCTCAACTTTATGAGGTGCGCCATCAAAAAACTGCTCTTGCCATCGCAGTTTTCCGGCTGCATCTGGCGCACCTTTGTAGGCAAAAGCAATCCACTCATCTTCGGCTGGAGTGACTTTAATATTCAACAATACATCTGTGACTGGTTGATTTGTTTTGGTGTCGGTGACTTGAACTTGTAAGTTAGCAGTTGTACCTACTGTGGCACTAAAATCTCCAGAAAGTCGCACCTCCAAACCCTGAGATTGGGCAATCGGGCTAGTTTTTTCTGTCGGTTTAGATTCCATCATGTGAGACATTGGCATCGACATCTCAGACTGGGCGATTTCAGCACTGACATTTACGAATAACAAGGCAGCGATCGCAATTATTATCGCCCCACTTAACAGCAATCGCACTCTCTCAGGCGCTATTTCTCCTGCTTGGATTTTGGGCTTTCCTCCAATCACCAAACCGCCGCCTAGCCCGATAACCAACAAAATCGCAGCTAAAATCCAAAAATTGCGATACTTCACCCCGTTTTCCGGGACAGATAGTGTTAAAGTTTGCTGAAAAGGAGTAAAAGCATTTGGCGCGATCGGAGTCACCTTTGCTAACAATTGATAATTTCCCCTAATTGGCAGCATTTGCTGGATTTGCAACTCACCTTTAGCTGCAACAGCCTCTATATCCAGCAACTTTGTTCCCTCCACGATCGGAAAATCGGTGGTAAACCAAGGATTTTTAGGCGGAGTTAGAATTGTCAGGGCAATTCGAGCATTCTCTAAGGGAATACCCGCCGCATCTAAAGCTTGCAGCTTTAACGATACTGGAGATAAATGTGTAGTTGACTCGGCTTCAAAGGGTAAAATCTGGCTGATTGGCGGTGCCGAAGTCAGTCGCACAGTTGGTTGTGGAGACTGCGAAAACCCTACCCAACCATAGAAAAGTATACTCATCATGCAGACAGCACTGATGAGTGCAGAAAACTTTAATTTTGACATTTTAATTCTGGACTTTTAAGGACTCTTGCGTGGGGTGGGGGCGGGTTTATTTAAGCTGTCTGCACATGAGAAAGCTATTGGCATCGCCCGCCCCTACAGGTTCTGGAGAATGGTGCAATATTTCAAATGAAAACAATCTTGTCTAGTGACAACTAACCATCAAAGTGTGGTGGCGCAGAGAGTGTACCTTGTTATGGACGGCGGGATAAGTTGTAAAGTAAACAGTCCAGACAGTCAAAGCGCATAGGGAGATGTAGAGCGTCGCTTGCACGGGTGTTGAAAGCGTCAACCGTGCTGTTTGTTGCCAAATTGAAGAAGAAGATTGAGTAGTCATCATGTACCTCGCAGATGAATTGGAGTAAATTTGGGCATCGGCGGGCATCCTGACTTGGAGAACTTGTCTCTTTCACAGTTGCGGGACAGTGTTGGATTT
>DPLL01000064.1:0-2226 GCA_003542015.1 Microcoleaceae cyanobacterium UBA9251
CGACGTGCAGCAGTCGAAGAATTAGCGCGGGGGTGGAAAGATGACCCGGAAATATTAGAAATACTTCGCGATCGATTTGCCAACGATCCAGATGAAAAAGTCCGCAAATTTGCCGAGGAACAATTGGAAAAATTAGACAAACTGAAATAGTTGAGTTTTTTCTGTCTTGTTGAAGATTTCAGAAACCGGGTTTCTTTCTAGATTTCTAGTCACCCAACACAAAACTCGTAGAAACCCGGTTTCTCGCCCACGTTGCAGATTCCAGAAACCGGGTTTCTTTGTAGATTTCTCGTCACCCAACACAAGACTCATAGAAACCCGGTTTCTCGCCCCCGCGCGTAAGTCTTGAAATAGTCCAAACTTTAGATTGTTCATAAAATAGTATAATTAATATCAGATAGTTCTCGGAGACAACCACTATGCAAGTCACGACCGAACAAATTATTTATCCATCCAGCGACGGTCAACCAATGGCAGAAAGCACAATTCAATACAAATTAATTGTCAAAATCAAAGAAGGCTGCGAATCGCTGTTCAAAAATGACCCAAACGTATTTGTAGCAGCCGATTTACTGTGGTATCCAGTTGAAGGTAGACCAGACATTTCTCAAGCACCGGATACGATGGTAATATTTGGTAGACCAAAGGGCGATCGGCCTTCCTATATGCAATTTCTAGAAGAGAATATTGCTCCCCAAGTCGTATTTGAGATTCGCTCTCATAACGATCGCCAAATCAAGATGTACAAAAAACTTGCGTTTTACAATCGCTATGGAGTCGAGGAATATTACCTTTACGATCCAGAAAACAACGATTTGAGTGGTTGGCAAAGAATTGAAGGAAACTTAGAAATAATTGAGCCGATGGAGGGCTGGATTAGTCCTAGATTGGGAGTAAGATTTGAGTTGGGCGAAGATGGGTTAGAAATTTATCGGCCAGATGGACAAAGGTTTCTTTCTTATGCGGAATTGGAGGAACAGGGTGAATTAAACCGCCAGCGTGCCGAACAAGAAGCTCAAAGAGCCGAACATGAAGCTCAAAGAGCCGAACATGAAGCTCAAAGAGCCGACCATGAAGCTCAAAGAGCCGAACGTTTGGCAGCAAAATTGCGCGAATTGAACATCGATCCCGATCGCATTTAAACCACAAAAACTCCTAAGAAGTGTTAAGTTAGTAGTTAGTTGTGTCGATCGCACAGAAAAAAAATGCCTGAACTACAAACCGATACCTACCAAGACCTCGACCGGCAAGTCCTCTCAAAACCAGTTATTGTCGGTCTCGAAGATGTCACAAAAGTTTACGGGATTGGCGACTTAGAAGTTCGCGCCTTAAACGGTGTCAGCTTGACGGTGAGACAGGGAGAATATTGTTCGATTATGGGCGCATCGGGTTCAGGGAAATCTACAGCTATGAATATTATCGGTTGTCTCGATCGACCTACGAGCGGCAGTTATTACCTAGACGGCGTAGATGTCGCCCAAATGCCCGAATCAGACTTAGCCGGAATTCGGAATTTAAAATTAGGTTTTGTCTTCCAGCAATTTCACCTGTTGTCTCAGTTAACAGCATTAGAAAATGTGATGTTACCGATGGTTTATGCGGGTGTTCCCTCAGCGGAAAGACGGGAACGGGCTGTAGAGGCTTTAACTAAGGTAGGCTTGGAAAGTCGGCTGCAAAATAAACCCAATCAACTCTCAGGAGGACAGCAGCAGCGAGTTGCGATCGCGCGGGCTATTGTCAACCGTCCTGTATTGTTACTGGCTGACGAACCTACAGGTGCATTAGATACTAAAACTACCCAAGAAGTAATGGATATTTTTACAGAATTTAATGAAGCCGGAATGACTGTTGTGATGGTAACGCACGAACCGGAAGTGGCGCGCCAAACTCGGCGAGTTGTGTGGTTCCGCGATGGTCAAGTAATTCACAATAATCTCAACCCTGAAGAACTTTCACACGCGGTATTTTAGATTGATATTTCTGTGATTGCGAGCTTTGTTTTATTTGGTTGACCGATGACTGATGATTGATGACTGTTGACTAATTACGAATTACGAATTACGAATTACGAATGACTAATGACTAATGACCAATTACGAATTACGAATTACGAATTACGAATTACGAATTACGAATTACGAATGACCAATGACTAATGACTAATTACGAATTACGAATGACCAATGACTAATTACGAATGACCAATTACGAATGACTAATTACGAA
>DPLL01000064.1:2274-17490 GCA_003542015.1 Microcoleaceae cyanobacterium UBA9251
ATTACGAATGACCAATTACGAATTACGAATTACGAATTACGAATTACGAATTACGAATCACCAATGACCAATGACCAATGACTACTGACCAATGACCAATGACCAATGACCAATGACCAATGACTAATGACCAATGACTAATTAAAAGCTGTTGGAAAAGCTACCCAAACTCGATCGACAAAATCCCTAAGTTGCCGAGAAGCAATAACAGCATCTTTTTTCTCAGAATCCAGAGACTGCAACTGAGTCAACAGTGAAATTACTTCTGTATCCAAGGCCGCCCGAAACAAACTCAGTGGCCAAAGCAAATCAGCACCATCTCGTAAATCGGATAAAGTGTATTCTTCCGATGAATCCTTCCCCGACACTAATACAACTAACATCAAAGGGCGCACCCAACAAACTTGACGTGCCTCAACCACCTGAATTACCTCGGAATGCAGACACCCGTCTCCACATTCTAAACTGACAATTTGACCAGGCTTAAAGTTCAAATCAAAACCCATTGATAATGTTGACTGTTGACTGTTAACTGTTGACTGTTGACTGTTTGGATATTTGAACAATACCGATGCAACTGATATCAAATCCGGCTGCGCCGGAATGATCTAGAGGAGACGGCAGTGCCGTGTCCTCATTTCGGCTACTAATAATTCCGATGCTATCGGAATTGATATGACAAATAACCAATAACAAATAACCAATAACAACTAATAACTAATAACTTTCATCAAGATTTTTCAGAGCAATTTCTAAATCAGCCGTCAACAATCGCGCCTCTTTTTTGGTGCTACCCGATGCAGCATAATCCGCCACCGAAAGCGGAGGAGCGATCGCAATTTTCACATCAGAACCCCATCGAGGAATACAGGGGCGGTAGCGAATACTCATCGGTACAATTTTTACCCCCAAACCGGGTTCTAGAGACTCCGCTTGGATTGCCAAACGAGCCAACCCAGGCTTAATCGGGTGAATAGCACCATCTTGAAAAATCCCACCTTCGGGAAAAATGACCAACATTTGCTTGGAAAGAAGCAATTCTACGCCATAACGGAGACTGCTAATGGCGGGATGCCGGAGATCGACAGCAAACCCTCCCAAATGTCTGATAAACCAACCTTGTATTCCTTGCATCTCATCAGCAGTGACCATAAAGCGCAAATCGCGTCCAGTCACCTTTTGTCCTGTGGAATAGGGCATCATCAGGGCATCCCAGCGGGAACGGTGCGTAGGGGCTAAGATCACAGGCCCGTCCTTCGGGAGGTGCTCCTGTCCTGTCACCTCAATCTGGCCAAAGTAAAACGGTAGGACAACATAGTGACCTAGGGGGTAGAGTAAGGAGGTTAACCAAGGAGAAACGCGAGAAGTATTAGATACTACCTTGGCAGGCATGGGCTTCACTCTTTGATGAGGTACTGGAATTAAGGGCGATCGTGACGGTATGGCGCATAGCAATTAAGCTGCTTGATTGATGTCTAGATTCTAAAGTAAGTTATTTAACAAATCTTTAGTCTGTCGATCGGGACAGTTTTGCTATTGTCATGGATACAAATCGAACGATCGCCCCCGCAAGAGCTCCTGTCGGACAGGTAAAACCTTAGCTAACCCGACAGCAGAGCATCAGAGGCACTAAATGCCTGTTCGTTTTATCGGGCAATTACTCATCTATTATTTCAGCTAAGTAGCCAAGTGCGATTAAACTTCGGCGATCGAGTAAAAAAACCGAAGATCCAGAGTCCCGACTGCTTAAAGAAGTCGGCGCTCTAACAGCGATCGGATTTCTCCCCTTCACCCCTTCGGGCTTCAAACCAAGACAGCAACTGCTGGCGGCAAAGCGACTCCATAATGCCACCGAGCACAGACAACCGGTGACAGGAAGGGGCGCTATCTGGAATATTAGCCACAGTCCGAATCGTGCCGGTTTTTGGGTCATCTGCTCCGTATACCAGCAAACCGATCCGAGCTTGTACTATAGCACCAGTACACATCGGGCAAGGCTCCAGCGTCACGTAGAGCGTGCATTGGTTGAGATGCCAATCTTGCAAAACTTGCCCAGCCGCACGCAGAGCCAAGATTTCAGCGTGGGCTGTCGGATCGCAATCTCGCTCTCGCCGATTTTGCGCTTGAGCAATCAACTTACCGGTACCGTCAACAATCACAGCACCAACGGGTACTTCACCAGCATCCCCGGCTGCTTGTGCGAGTTCCACAGCCCTATTCATCCACTGCCTATGGATCAGATAATTAGTCATTAGTCATTAGTTATTAGTTATTAGTTATTAGTTATTAGTTATTAGTTATTGGTTATTAGTTCTTAGTTATTGGTGATTAGTTCTTAGTTATGTATGGGTTATGGGTTATGGGTTATTTGCTACCCATTCCCAATTCCCAATGCCCAATTCCCAATGCCCCATTACCCATTAAATATCATCAAGTTTTATAACACGTAGGTAAGCAGAATGGTGGACGCGCAGGAAAAAGTTAAGATCGAAAAAGAAAGTTGTATCACAGCCCAATCGACAGTAATTTTTGATGATGGACACCACCACGATCGGCACGGAAGTTGTTGAGCTGTTGTCCCGCATTAGTCGGCAAAAGCTCCGCGAACAATATATCACTGTTGTCGTGTTTCTGGCGGCTCTGATTGCGGTGCTGCGGGGAGTGATGATCGTCGCGCTGTATTTAGGAAAGAAGGAAGGATTGACCCCGAAGTTTTTGGCGAAGTTCAAGCTTTACTCGCGACGATCGAATTCGAGTCGCGCGATCCGGTATTTGGCAAAGCAGCAAAACATCTGCTGTCTCTGTGAGGGCACAAATAAAGGGCGCTCGAAGAGTACAAATATAAATGGCACGGGCGATCGGGATGACGGGGGATGACCGGGAAGGCTTTCTCTGAGTGAGTACCGAATCAATGTGACGATCAATTACTGACGGTACGGTAATGTACAGTGTTAAAGCTCAAATCAGCAATCTCAAATCGATTGATTATGGAAATTGAATGGCAAACCGCCAAAACCTACGAAGATATTCTATACCACAAAAACGGTGGCATCGCCAAAATTACGATCGATCGACCTCACAAGCGGAACGCTTTTCGTCCCAAAACCGTCTTTGAACTGTGCGATGCCTTTGCTGACGCCCGCGAAGACACTAAAATCGGCGTTGTCCTGTTTACTGGTGCAGGGCCTCACACGGACGGGAAATATGCCTTTTGTGCTGGTGGTGACCAAAGCGTGCGAGGTTCTGCCGGCTATGTGGATGACGGCGGCATTCCCCGCTTGAACGTACTCGACTTACAAAAGTTGATTCGATCGATGCCGAAAGTTGTAATAGCCCTAGTTGCAGGTTACGCGATCGGCGGTGGTCACGTTTTACACTTAATTTGCGACTTGACGATCGCTGCTGACAATGCGATTTTCGGACAAACCGGCCCGAAAGTAGGGAGTTTCGACGGCGGTTTCGGAGCTAGCTATCTAGCGCGGGTTGTCGGCCAGAAAAAAGCGCGAGAAATTTGGTTTTTGTGTCGCCAGTACAGCGCACAACAAGCCTTAGAAATGGGATTAGTAAACTGCGTCGTACCCGTCGAACAACTCGAACTAGAAGGAATGCAGTGGGCTTCGGAAATTTTAGAGAAAAGTCCGATCGCGATTCGCTGTTTAAAATCTGCTTTCAATGCCGACTGCGACGGTCAAGCCGGCTTACAAGAACTAGCGGGAAACGCCACCTTGCTCTACTATATGACAGAGGAAGGAGCCGAAGGCAAACAAGCGTTTTTGGAAAAGCGGCAACCTGATTTTCGTCAGTATCCTTGGCTACCTTAAGTAGAGGAGGGAATAAGTTTTTTTGATTGCTTTAGATCACAGATGTTTTTGATACTCCCCACCGATGAATCGGGGGGATTCTTGATTAAGACCACAAAGGGACTTTCAAAGGCGTTATCAAGGCACCTCTACTGACTCCCTTAAGACAAAGCCCCAAGGTTGCCGCTACTTTTCGACCGATATTAGCTGCACCATTGCAATCTGCATTAATTAACAAACCTTCAAAAGTCCTATACAATCCGCGCTGAATTCGTTTACCGCAAGGTTGCCACCCTTCTGGTTTTTCGCAGAATTTAGGTAGCACATCTCGATCGATAAACGAAGCTTTCGATGTATAGGACTCCTCAGTTTCTACAAAACGAATTCTATACTGCTCGCACAATTGAGCGATTCTATCCTTGAGTCTGCCAGTTGGAATCTGAACAAACTTTTGGTTAGTTTTAGCTCCCAGATTCAGACCATTTTTCATCCCAGCATTCCAGCCGCATATCACAGGACCCAGATTGTTGACTAAACAATGATTAATCACCTTCCGAGCAGCTTTGTTGACAGCATCTCGCATCGTCCGATTGCGATTTTCAGTCAATCGCTCAAGTCGTTTTGACCAATAGCCGTTCGCTTTCCCTTCCGTCAAAAAAGCAACACGCTTATTGTATCCTTGATTGATCGACTTCAGATGCAAACCATCAATAATAAAGCTAGTCCCTATATTACTGACACAAGTCAGCCAATTGTTCATTCCGTGGTCGATCATCAAAGCTTTAGATGGGTCTACATCTGCTTCAATATTCTCAGTTTTGTAGATTAATTCCAAGTAAAAACAGCCGTTTCTAGGTAGAATTCGATACTCTCTGATTGCTGTGTGGTCTAAGTTTGTAGGCATAGGTAGATAAAAAGCATCCAGTCCGAACCAGGCTTTTAACTGCGTACCTAGCGGAAATCTCAATAGCCCGTCTTTTAGCTTTACAGAGCGCCATGTATACGTCACCAAAGCTAGACCACCTTGTCGATAATTGGGTAGTCTAGGCTTTTGAGTTACTGTCCCTGCCTTAATGCCTTTTAATAGTCCAATGTAGGACTTAAAAGACTCGGCGACAGTAGTTAGAATCTGCTGTGCAGTATCCGAATAAAATGCTTTGTAGTGCAAATTGCGATTTTCAGTGCCTAATACTTTATGCAATTCGGCTCTACTAGGTATTTTACCTGTTTTGAAATACATTTGACGAGCGTAATAGATTCCGCAATTAGTCAATTTTGATGACTCACTGCACAGGAATTATAGAATTGCTTTGAGGTCTTTATCAGGGCTAATTAGATTTTGTTGGCATCCAAACATTTTTGTTACCTCCTTTTTGTATTATACCTTCTCACCTGCTATCAAATGATTAAAAAGACAAGAAAAATACAGGCGACTAAGTAAGTCGCAACCACGTTCCTCCCCATGTCGTTAGCCAGGGGCTTCCCGCTCGTCTTTCGGTGATTTATGATCGGTAGAGGAAGTTGACGTGCAGCCGCCTGCCCTTACTGTCAGTTGAGTTGTACGCGCTGCGGGCAAACTCAACTGAGATTGCTGGAAGGGATGTTTCGGTGAAGGTTGTGGCCTCCGGCAGCCAGGCATTTCGCTCAGAAGCAGTGACGGCGGCCTCGGCCAACGTCAAAGTCTGTTCCTGCCGCAGTGGTATGCTGTCAAAGAGGTCTTCTAGATTTTCCCAAGACGGCCCAAAGGGAGAAACCGCCAAAGAACAAGCTTTCCAGTGACTTTGAACGGGTACACTTAGCTGCTGGCAATTCCCGCCGCGTCTTCCTTCAGGCGTATAGTGGCGACAATGACGACAAGCAGAAGTTAAAGAGGTATTCATAAAAGTTCTTAGGGCTATCATTTTCTTCTCTAATTCTCCTGTAGTGAGCTAGCAGGTTTTAGAGCCTCCCAGCCCTTATTGTGTCTGGNNAATAAAGTGGACAGGGATCAAGACAAAAGACAAATGCGTAACGAGTATGAGATGTTATAAATTAGCGCTCGAACCGGATGCCAAAACGCAAGATAGTCTAGCCTAGCAACCGAATGGGGAAGGGGAATAGTCGTGAATGAGCGAGTGAGCGAATTGGGGGAGAGTGGAGAATGGGGAATGGGGAATGGGGCCTTGGGCCTTGGGAATTGGGAATTGGGCCTTGGGAATTGGGAATAGTTTCTTTTTCCCTCTTCCCTCATCCTTCATCCCTCATCCTTCATCCTTCTTCCCGATGCTTCTTTCAAGAATCCAGTCATAGCGAAAGGTTGATGGGGGAGTATGTCAAAATCAATCATATTAAAATGTACTTAGAGGCAGTAGGAGTTTTGCGAATGAGTAAGCGTTCTTCAATTGAATCCCCAAATCAGTCGTCTTCAACCCCCATCAAGCCTGTTTTGCAAGCTGCGCTGGGGTGTTTGGAAGTAAACCTGGAAGCAGAATTGACGAAATACAGAAGGCACAGGCGACGAGCAGAACAGTGGGTATCGCCGTCAATTCGCCCCGGTCAGCAAACAGGCACAACTGACCAACAGCTAGGTCAAAATCTACCAGCAGCCGCAGAGGAGACTCAGCAATCGATCCGACTGCCCCTCTCCCTTGCCGGCAGCGCGGGCGATGCCCCACTAGCAACTACCAGGATCAGCAAAGCAACAAAATTATCTAGCAGCGCCGGAGCACCGAACAACTATCTCGAATCTAGCGAAAAACTGATCGAAAGTTTGGATCAACCAACAGCCGAGCTTTCTGAAGAACGCAGTTTAGCCGCCAGTCTGTTAACTCCCTTGGGGCTGAGTTCGATGCTGCTGTTTCTGCTGTCCTGCACAGCTTTGGGCTACGCAGTGATGCACCCATCTAGCGTAGTTAAAATGGCTGGCCTCAACCGCTTGTTCGTGAGCTCCGCCCCCGGAGTTGCGGAAAGTCCCACCAGTAGCGCAGCCACAGATACTGGAAATAACAAGGAACTCCCGAAAGCTCCAAATCTGGTTTCCAAGGAATTTGTCGAACTGGATTTGAGCACCCTGAGTAATGTCAAGCCGACGGCTAGCCCCATCGCTTCCCCGTCGCCAAAAGCATCAATCCCGCCAACTCCGGCAGTGATTCCCACCGAGACTGGGGCTGTTCCAATCCCTACAGAAGATGACAACAAGGCCAGAGGTAGGCAAGAAGGACTCAACAATCTCAGCACAGCTTTGCTTCCGGGCGCCAGCCCCAGCGCTGCACAGCCTGTGCCGACTCTGCCGACTCTGCCTCCAACATCTTCGACCTTGCCGCCGGCAGCAGTATCTCCGGCAGCAGTATCTCCGGCAGTTGTATCTCCGGCAGCGGTATCTGGAACCCCCGCAGCAACACTGGGAAGGCCTACACGGGCTGCGGATGGTTTCTATTACGTTGTCGTTGATTACACGGACGCAAAATCTCTACAGCAAGCCAGAATCGCAGTTCCCGATGCTTACGTGCGAAACTTCTCAAAGGGTGTCAAGATCCAAATGGGGGCTTTGAACGATGCTGCATCAGCAGAACGTTTGGCGAAAGAACTGCAAGCAAAAGGGGTGAAGCCGCAATATTATCAGCCGTAAACTAGAACGGTGTTTAGGGACTCCACGAAAGATTGTACGAGGCTTGGGTAAACTGCCTCAAGATTCCTATTTCACTACGCTCTATTTGGTTGGGCGAGTCCCACAAGTGGTCGGAAGCGACTACAGAGGAGTCGAAAAAGTGAACCATAATTGGAACCTTGGGATTTATTCCGATTCACTCCAATTATTTATGGACAACTCGCACCATTGTTAATCAGGCTAAATCTGAGGGTAAAGTTATTGGAATTGAGGAATTGACAGGGATTAGATCTCGGAGTAATCAAGAGCAAAGAAACAAGACTGAGCGCAGACGTTCTAATTCTTGGGATTTCTATCAGTTGCGAATCTTCCTTGAATAGAAAGCAATTCAAGCAGGGGTAAAACTGGTTAAAGTTAATCCTGCTGATACTTCTCAGATGTGCCACAAATGTAACCATATCCATCCTGTTAGGGGTAAATCCTACAGAAGTGGCAAGAGTTTTAAATGTGGGCATTGTGGCTGGCATGGTGATTCAGATTTGAATGGTGCGATGAATATTTCTGTTCTTGGAGCGGCAGTAAATCCGCTCGGAGGTTCGGTATTGTTTTGCAGGATTGCATACCAGATCATGGCTACTGAAAGCCCGCCCATTCTATGGGTGGGGTAGTTTACAATCGGGAGAAGGGTAAGATGGGATTATTCGATCGCATTTGGCGAGTGATTCGAGCAAATATTAACAGTTTGGTAAACACGGCAGAAGATCCAGAAAAGATTCTGGAACAGGCTGTGAGGGATATGCAGGAGGATTTAGTGCAGCTCAGACAGGCTGTAGCAGGGGCGATTGCTGCTCAAAAACGCACCGAACGCCAGTGTTCCCAAGCTGAGTCTACTGCTGCTGAATGGTATCAACGGGCACAGCTAGCCCTACAAAAAGGTGAGGAAAATTTGGCGCGGGAAGCTTTGACGCGGAAGAAGTCTTATCAAGAAACGGCGACAGCGATGAAAGGCCAGTTACAACAGCAGAATGTGGTTGTGACTCAGCTTAAAGAAAATATGCGGGCGCTGGAAAGTAAAATTTCTGAGGCGAAGTCTAAAAAGGATATGTATATTGCTCGGGCTCGATCGGCCGCCTCGTCAGAAAGACTTCAGGAAATGATGGGCAATCTCAATAGTGGCAGTGCTTTGAGCGCCTTTGAAAAGATGGAAGAGAAAGTCATGCAGCTAGAAGCTCACTCCGAGGCAATTGCAGAACTCGGTACTAGCGATTTAGAAAAGCAGTTTCTGTCTCTCGAAGGTGCTGGCGATGTCGATGCGGAGTTGGCGGCGATGAAAGCACAAATGCTTCCAGGTAACAATACGCCAGGGCCGAACAAATAAAGCTTTGCGTTTACCTAAAAACTCAATACATGAGGCTATGATAGGACTATGAAACAAGTCCTGACAGTATCTTGCAAGCTCCAAGTAGCACCCGAACAGTCCATCAAGATTGATGAAACTCTTAGGGCGTTTGCGGATGCTTGTGAATATGTGAACCAAACTGTGCAACCAACTCTGATGAATGAATTGGCTATGCAGTCCTTGGTTGATCGGGATGTCCGAACTAAATTTGGGCTTTCCGCTCAGTTGGCTATCCATGCAATTAGGCGAGTTTCTGGCAACAGAAAAACAGCAAAAAAAGATGGCAAGCCAGTAAAAAGCTTTGCTCCTACCAGTGCTACTTATGATGCCCGTACTTTTTCCTTTAGAGAGAAAGACTGGACAGTAAGCTTGACCACTATTGATGGTAGAGAGCGTTTTATACTGGCTATTGGCAACTATCAGCTCGGATTGCTGAAAGGACAGAAACCTAAAACAGCGACCTTGTGCAAGCGAAAAGATGGTAGTTATTATCTGAACATTCAGCTTGAATCTATCCCGCCAGAACCTGAAAAGACCGATCGGGTTCTGGGCTGTGACTTGGGCAGAACTGACATTGTTGTTACCTCCGATGGAGATAAATTTAGCGGCAAAGAAATTACAAAAATTAGGAATCATTACGCCAATTTGAGGGCGAATATCCAGCAAAAAGCTACGAGAGGCTCGCGTTGTACCCGCCGCAGATGTCGGGGACTGTTGAAACGGTTGTCGGGCAAGGAGAAGCGCTTTCAGGAATGGGTAAACCACACCATCAGCCATCGAATAGTGACTAAGGCAAAAACCAAAAAACAGGCGATCGCTTTGGAAGATTTGACGGGAATTAGAGAACGAACTAATCAGTTTCCTCGCTCCAAAAGAGAGCGGAGACTTAGCAATAGCTGTTCTACCAATTGCGTGAATTCTTGACCTACAAAGCGACAAAGCATGGTCTCAAGCTTGTGCTTGTTAATCCCAGATACACCAGTCAGATGTGTCACAAGTGTCACCAGAGCCACCCCATTCAGGGTAAGTCCTATCGAAGTGGGAAGAGGTTCACTTGCGGTCATTGTGGCTGGGATGGTGACGCTGATTTGAATGGCAGTAAAAATATTGCTGCTCTTGGGGTGCTTGTAAATGTGCCTGAAGGTTCGGGATGTTTTTGCTGTTTGCAAGATCGTCTCAGGGCTATTGAAAGCCCACACTGTACCTGTACTCAGGTCAGTGCTGGGTAGTTTACTAGATAGAGCTTGAAAAAGCTGCCTGCATGACTTAACTCGATCGTTTTAAACTGGATTTATATGTTTGCAAAATTTACCTCAGGCCCGATCGCACTAAAAATCTGACCAACTGAATTTCACAACGGCGGGCTAGCATCTAAAGCCTGCTTTCCGCTGACAAGAGTACACCTCACCAAGGAAAAATAGGATTATGGGATTATTCGATCGCATTAGCCGAGTCGTCAGAGCCAATCTTAACGATCTGGTCAACAAAGCTGAAGACCCAGAAAAGATTTTAGAACAGTCCGTGACGGATATGCAGGAAGACCTGGTGCAGTTGCGTCAGGCAGTTGCTAGCGCGATCGCCGCTCAAAAGCGCACCCAGACCCAGTACAATCAAGCTGAGTCTCAGTCGAACCAGTGGCAACAGCGCGCTCAGCTTGCTCTGCAAAAAGGGGACGAGACTTTGGCTAGGGAAGCGCTGGTGCGTAAAAAGTCTCACGCCGAAACTGCTGCTACTCTGAAAGCGAGTCTGGAGCAGCAATCGACTCAGGTGGAAAGTCTCAAGCGCAACTTGATCGGTTTGGAGAGCAAGATTTCTGAAGCGAAGACGAAAAAGGATATGCTCAAAGCCAGGATATCCGCTGCTAAGGCTCAGGAACAGCTCAACAACACCATTGGCTCCCTGAATACTGGCAGTTCAATGGCGGCTTTCGATCGCATGGAAGAAAAAGTTTTGCAGATTGAAGCTCGCGCGGGGGCTTCGGCAGAATTGGCCGCCGGCGGCAGCAATTTGGAAGAACAGTTCCGCTTGCTAGAAGGTGGCGGGGATGTGGATGACGAGTTGGCTCAGATGAAAGCCCAACTGGCCGGAGGCTCTGTGTCTCAACCTCAATTGCCGGCATCGGGTAAAACTGCTGCTGCTACCTCGGGGTCAGGTACGGTTGTGGATGCTGAGTTGGAAGAGTTGCGATCGCAGCTGAATAAAATGTAATCTCTATCAAAATTCACCTATTTCTGTGATGACGGGTGTGATAGAGTGTTCCTCCGACCTACAGTGCTAGCTGGCTGAGGTCGGAGATTTTTTTAATTGACCGCGATTTTGGAATACACAAAATTGCTAATTTTTGATACTCCCCAGCCCGCTCCGGGACGGGGATGCTTAAAGAGTCCAAATACGAACCTTTAAAGGCGAAATCAAAGCGCCCCTACTGACTTCTTCTAGGCATAGCCCTAAAGTTGCCGCTACTTTTCGCAAAATATTTGCAGCCCCGTTACAATCTGCATTTATTTTGACTCCATTTTTTGAACGATATAATCCGCGATTTACACGCTTTCCAGATTCTTTCCACCCTTCAGTTTTTGCACCGAACGTAGGTAGTTCATCTGAATCTAAAAAACTTGCCTTGCTTGTATAACTTTCTTCAGTTTCAACAAACCGAACTCCATGCTGCTCAACAAGTTGAGAAATTCTATCTTTCAGTCGATCTGTGGGGATTTGCACAAAACTTTGATTTGTTTTACCGCCAAGATTGATTCCTTGGCGCATCTCTTTATTCCAGCCAAATACGACTGTACCAATCTTATTTTCAAGACAATGATTCAATACTAACCGAGCTGTTTTGTTAACAGCATCTCTAACTTGCCTGTTTCTTTTTTCCGTAATTCCCGCCAATCGATTAGACCAAAAACCTTGAGGCTTGTTTTCTTTAATTGTTGAAATCTGCTTGTTGTACCACTGGTTCAAAGATTTTAAATGTAATCCATCCACAATCAACGATGTGCCAACATTTGAAACACAAGTTAACCAATTATTTAATCCAGGATCGATTCCCAATGCTCGACCGACATCTAAATCAACCTTTACCGATTCAACCTTATAAACAAATTCAACATAAAATTGACCATTTCTGGGTAATAACCGAATTTCTCTAATCTTGCTATATTCCAAATTTGACGGCATTGGTAAATAAAACTCACCAATTCCAAACCATAGTTTAACCTTACCACCCAAAGGGAATCGTAGTTGTCCATTTTTCAATTTGACATCCGTCTTCGGGAAAGTCGCAAGTTTTAGGCTGTTTTTGCGATATCCAGGCAATCTAGGATGTTGTGTTACTGTTCCACTGCTAATACCCTTAAGTAGCCCAATGTAAGATTTAAAAGATTCTGCAACACCAGTTAAGGTTTGCTGAGCTACGTGAGAATAAAGTGCTTTAAAATGAAGATTGTCTTTCATCAACCTGTGTAGATCGAATCTACTTGGGATCTGGTCCGTCTTAAAATACAACTGCCGAGAATAGTAAATCCCGCAATTAGCAAGCTTATTTGATTCTTCACAGACAAACTCTAAAACGTTTTCTAAAGATTGCTCTGGGTTGATTAAATTTTGCTGACAACCATAGCTAGACATTTTTTTGATTCTCGATATACTGCTTGACCACTGAAATGCACCGCCAACAGTCGAAATAAAGTAGCTATTAGTCCAGAGTGTTGGCAATCGACTTTTCAGCCAAGGGAATTCTTGGCGGAGATATCGAGATGAGCGTCCTTTCATGTACCGAATGAGTTTTGCGATCCCAAATTGAGGATCGCATTCGACCAAAAGGTGGACATGATCTGGCATTACTTCCATTTCAATTAATTCACTTTTAAACTCAGTTGCAGTCTCTAGCAATATCTCCTTCATGGGAATATCGACGCCTTCAATCAAAACCTTGCGACGGTACTTGGGACACCACACGATCTGGTATTTGCAAGAGTACGTAATATTTTTGTTTGACTTGTATTTAATATCCATGCTACTGTTATACAACACAAAAAAGTTGTATACTGTGCTGGTTTTACATTAAGCTTTGTTAAATATTCAAGGTGGCGGTAACAGAGCGTAGTCGAATGTGTTGAAACCGCTGCCGAGTCCCCACGTCGTTAGCCCGGGGCTTGCGTCTCGTTTTTTGGTCAACAGTCTTGATGTTTAAGTAACTACTTAAATCCTTAAAAAAAGTGATACACTCTTTCGCAACGTGCAGTTGAGCCGATCGCCCCCAAGCACCTCTGCAAACCACCATCAAAACTACTAAATACTACTAATTTGTCATGCCCCTGCAACCTTCCAGAGGCCTTTGTGAAATCAGGTTTGTGAGCGCTTTAGCACGCTTTGGCACTTTGATAATTTGTAGCTGTTGGAGCCCACCGCTAGCTGCTGCAACTGTGACTGAACATATAGCCTCGATTCGAGCAACTGCGTCGGTTGCTGCTGAGTCAGAGGGGCGATCGCCAAATTTTAATGATAATTTACAGTCGGAATTAAAATTTAATCAAGAAACTGCCAAAAATGACGATCGCCTCCCTAGAAATTTATACAATGTTCCCAAACTAGATACATACAGTAAAGATCAAAATCCCGACATCCCGGAGTTCGATCGGGCGACAGAAAGCGAAACAACTCTGGCTCAATTGCCAAACCGACGAGAAAACAGACCAGAAATTCCCGTTCCCAGCCGGATTGGGCCTCGTACCGCGCCCCTCCCAGAACCCGCGCTACCAGAGCCCCTACCTCCCCCAGAACAACTTCTGCAACCAGCAGCACCCGCGCCGACACAGCCAGAAGAATTGCTCAACATTCCCGGTACGATCGAGGTCGATCGATTTGAAGTAATTGGTAGCACCGTCTTTAGCAAAGCAGAATTAGACACTGTACTCAAAGACTTTGTAGACCGCCCTCTCACTTTCGCCGAACTGCTGCAAGCCCGTTCTGCCGTGAGTCAACTCTACATCAGCAAAGGTTACATCACTTCAGGGGCGCTAATTCCCCCACAAACCCTGGCGGGTGGGGTTGTGAGAATATTAGTGGTAGAAGGCAAGCTAGAAAGTATAAATGTAGTCGGGACTAGGCGACTGAATTCTCACTATGTGAGAAGTCGCTTGGCCCTGGCAACAGGGGGCCCGCTGAATGAACAGCGCTTGTGGTCAGCCTTGCAATTGCTGCAACTGAGCGGGCTGCTTGAAAAAATCTCAGCGGAACTGCAAGCGGGCTCTCGCCCCGGTTTTAATTTGCTGTTAGTCAGAGTCAAAGAAGCAAAAACTTTCCAAGCTGGCTTATTTACTGATAATTCTCGCTCTCCCAGTGTGGGGAGTTGGCGCAGGGGAGTTGAAGTCAGCGAGGCTAATTTGCTGGGTTTGGGAGATAGTGCGAGTTTGACTTATACAAATAGTCAGGGCAGCAATGGTGTAGATTTTACTTACACGCTACCGGTGAATTCGCACAACGGTACTGTGAGTTTTGGCCTCAACAGAACTAGGAGTAATATTATTGAGCCACCTTTTGATGCTCTGGATATTGAGGCTTCGGGCCGGACTTATGAGTTGACTTACCGGCAGCCTGTAGTCCAAACTCCGAGAACAGAAATCGCTCTTGGTATCGGTGCTGTTCGGCGAGAAAGCGATACATCCCTGCTGGGAGAGGATTTTCCGCTGTCACCAGGCTCTGATTCTAGGGGTAAAACTCGGGTTTCGGCGCTGAGGGTGTTTCAGGATTTTACTCAGAGGGCAGAGAAACAGGTGTTGGCGGCTCGATCGCAGTTCAGTCTGGGAGTGGGAGCATTTGGTGCTACGGTGAGCAATAAGGAGCCTGACAGTCAATTTTTGGCGTGGCGGGGTCAATTGCAGTACGTGCGGTTGTTGGCTCAACAGACGCTGCTGGTGCTGCGATCGGATGTGCAGCTTGCGGGGGGAGAGCTTTTGCCGATCGAACAATTTGGTTTGGGTGGCTTGGAGACAGTGCGGGGCTATCGTCAAGATGCTTTGCTGGCGGATAGCGGGCTGTTTGCGACAGCCGAGTTGCGGTATCCGATTTGGCGCACCGGCGACAAAAAAGGGCTTTTGCAGGTGACGCCCTTTGTGGATTTTGGCAATGTGTGGAATAGCGGGGGAAGCGCAGCTTTGGAAGCAAATACTTTGCTGTCGGCGGGATTGGGCTTAAAGTGGCAGTACGGCGAAAACGCTCGTGTTCGCCTCGGCTGGGGAATTCCGTTGATTGACATTAAGTCGAGCGATCGAACTTTGCAAGAACGCGGGCTGTATTTTTCTGTAGAATTCAAACCTTTTTAGAATGCATCCGTTGTGCTGTTGGTGGAACTGGGCAATTCCGTTATATATTAATAAGTATCATTTGGCACTCAGTTCGAGCGGCCAAGAGTGCATTTTACTGATTAATTT
>DPLL01000065.1 GCA_003542015.1 Microcoleaceae cyanobacterium UBA9251
GACTAATGACTGCTAACTAATGACTAAGGACTAATGACTGCTAACTAATGACTAAGGACTAATGACTGCTAACTAATGACTAAGGACTGATGACTGCTAACTAATGACTAAGGACTAGAGTAATGTCTCACCCCCTATATGTAGCCTTCATTTGGCACCAACACCAACCGCTCTATAAATCCAGAGTATCTGCTAACGCAACAGAGGCTCAATACCGACTGCCTTGGGTGCGCTTGCACGGAGTAAAAGATTACTTGGATTTAGTGCTAATTCTGGCAAAATATCCCAAGCTGCATCAAACTGTAAACCTGGTTCCGTCGTTGATTTTACAGATAGAAGACTACATCGCAGACCGGGCATTAGACCCATATTTAGCTGTAGCTCTGAAGCGCACCGAGGATTTAAACATCCCAGAACAAGAGTTTATTTTAGAACACTTCTTTGACGCCAATTACCACACCCTAATTCAGCCGCACCCCCGTTACGCTCAACTCTACACTCAGCGGCAAGAAAACGGCATTCAGTGGTGTTTGGAAAATTGGAATCAGCATGATTTTAGCGACTTATTGGCCTGGCACAATTTAGCTTGGATTGACCCGCTGTTTTGGGATGACCCGGAGATTGCAGGATGGCTGAAAAAAGGGCAAAATTTTAGTTGGGCCGATCGCCACAAAATCTACTCCAAACAAAAACAAATCCTCGCCAGAATCATTCCCCAGCACCGTCAGATGCAAGCTGAGGGACAATTAGAAGTCTCCACAACCCCCTATACACACCCGATTTTGCCACTGCTTGCAGACACCAACGGCGGCCGCGTAGCTATTCCTAACATGACGCTGCCACAACATCGGTTTCAGTGGGCAGAAGATATTCCCCGACACCTCAGAAAATCCTGGGAAATGTATGAAGATAGGTTTCATTGCGAACCTCGCGGTTTGTGGCCCTCAGAACAGGCAGTCAGCCCGCAAATTTTGCCCTACATTGCCAAACAAGGGTTTAAATGGATAGTCTCGGACGAAGCAGTTTTGGGGTGGACAATTAAACACTTTTTTAACCGCGACGCGACAGGGAATGTCTGCGAACCAGAATTGTTATATCGCCCTTATCGCTTAGAAACGCCTGCTGGTGATTTGGCGATCGTATTTCGAGACCACAGATTGTCTGATTTGATCGGATTTACCTACGGTTCGATGGAACCGAAAAAAGCAGCATCNNATCGCCCTAGACGGCGAAAATTGCTGGGAATTCTACCCCCAAGACGGCAAACCCTTCCTAGAATCTCTCTATCAAACTCTCAGCATCGACCCAGATATTAAACTGGTGACAGTCTCCGAATTTCTCGACAAATTCCCAGCCACAGAAACAATTCCCGCAGCGCAACTCCACACCGGTTCTTGGGTTGACGGTTCTCTCACAACTTGGATCGGCGATCCCGCGAAAAATCGCGCTTGGGATTTGTTAGGCGCTGCAAGGCAAGTATTGGCCAACCATCCAGAAGCCACAGAAGAAAGCAATCCCGAAGCTTGGGAAGCACTTGATGCGGCCGAAGGTTCTGACTGGTTCTGGTGGTTTGGCGAAGGCCACACGTCGAACCAAGATGCCATGTTCGATCAGCTATTCCGGGAACACGTAGCGGCAATTTATGAAGCTCTCAACGAACCCGTACCCCCGGAAGTACGCCGGCAAGTAGAGGTGCACGAAGTTCAAGGCGACCACCAACCGATGAGCTTTATTCACCCGGTGATTGACGGTATTGGTAATGAACAGGATTGGGACAAGGCTGGCCGGATTGAAGTTGGGGGAGCGAGGGGGACAATGCACCGCAGTTCTGCAATTCAGCGGCTGTGGTACGGGGTGGATCACTTGAATTTTTACATTCGCGCCGACTTTAAGGCGGGTATTCGGCCGGGAATTGATTGTCCGCCGGAGTTGAATTTGTTGTGGTTTTATCCCGATCGCCCGATGCACAACAGCTTGATTCCGCTGTCGGATTTGCCGGATACAGCACCGCTAAATTATCGATTCCACCATCAGTTAGAGATTAATTTGCTAACCAAAACGATTGGGTTTCAGCAAGCCGGAGAATGCGATCAGTGGCATTCTCATATCAGCCGCGCTCAAGTTGGCCTAGATAAATGTTTGGAGGTAGCAGTACCTTGGGCGGATTTGCAAATTATGCCGGACTGGTCACTACGGCTGATTGCGGTGTTATCGGAAGAGGAGCGTTATTCTAGCTGTTTGCCGTTCGATTCTTTAATTGCGATCGGAATGCCTTGACACTCCTCGGCATACAGGCACTCTTGATTCTTGGTTCAATCAGTCGGCTTGCCCGTTGATGTCACCACTTAGAATTACGAATTAAAAATTACGAATTACGAATTATCCCCTCGTAATTCGTAATTCGTAATTCGTAATTAATTAACTTTTCTGTGAAAGTGAGACATCTTTTATCAGTGGAAAGCTTCCAACCTGAAGTCTTATATTCTACGGAACGAGTCTGCTTTTTGAATTGTGGGTATCCCTTTTTTTCCTGGCTTCTTAGCTTTGCAATTCGAGAAAAAACGTAGGATAGCAAAAAGGGCATCGTTCGTGCCGTAGCTTGACGTGCCATTGAGTTAAGTTTTCCGGCCCATTCAAACTCTTTAGCCATGATGGCACATTGCTTGTAGAGGTCGGATAGTTTAACTCCTTGATTGTCGATCCAGTATCTAAGAGCTTTGTTTCGGACAAACTGAGCTGTGCGGCTCATTTCGTCTACGACCCGGTATTGCTGTGGCTTACCTTTTAACGCGAACTCCAGTACCAATCATGGAACTATTATAGCACTGTTTTTACGGACAGTGGCTATAAATCGACTGTTTCAAGAATCTTTACGGTTGACGCTCACAATCTCAAGCCTGAAACAAACAGAAAAAATTAAAGCCGTCCTAAAAGGACGGGGCTTTTACCCAAATCTCCGGTAAAGTGCGATCGGGTAAAATAGTTGTCTTGACAAAATATTCACATCTCGGCTCTAGACTGAGAGCAGTTCTCATTTATAAAAAAGATGTTAATTTCGACTGCTAAACGCATTTTGGTGATTGACGATGCTGAAGATATTCGGGAAGTGGCTCAAATCAGCCTTCAGGTGGTTGGGGGCTGGGAGGTGCTGACAGCGAGTTCGGGTCAGGAGGGTGTGGCTAAGGCGATCGCGGAACAGCCTGATGCTATTCTCTTGGACGTGATGATGCCCGACCAAGACGGGCCTACGACTTTTCAACAGTTGCAAGCTAATAGTGCTACGCAGCACATTCCAGTAATTTTACTAACGGCTAAGGCTCTGGCTAGCGACAGGCAGATGTTTGCCGATTTGGGGGTGGCGAGCGTGATTGCTAAGCCTTTTGAACCGATGTATTTGGCTGGTCAGGTGGCTCAAATTTTGGGCTGGGATCGAGAATAGGGGATGTTGAAGGAAGAAGGAAGGCACTCTAAGAGATTTTGACACGGATACACGGATTAATTATCGAGGGTGAGGCATGAGTCAGATGTTGAAGCAAGAAGCAAGAAGCAAGAAGCAAGAAGCAAGAAGCAAGAAGCAAGAAGCAAGAAGCAAGAAGCAAGATTTTCGCAATTGTCCCCATCTCCCACTCTCTCACTCTCTCACTCTCCCACTCTCCCCTGCTCCTGATTTTTGCTGGGTGTTTCAGACAAATATAAGCTGGTAGGAGTATGTTAATTTTTGTGACAAATTGCAGGTCTTCATAAAATCTTCAGTTTTTAGTTTTAAGTTTAAGCACAGCGTCAGGGATCAATCCTGACTTTGGCAGACACCTTGGGAGATGACGATTATGCCCTCAGCTTATATTTTACTACTGATAGTTTCTCTGACAGCAGTTTGGGTTTATTGGCAAAGCTCTCAAGATATTTTTGTTCTGCTTGCTTTTGCCGGACTTGGCTGTTTTATTTGGGGTTTCTCTTGCGCCCCTTGGAGCGTTCAGCTTCTGATTGTGATCTTGCTGTTGGGNNCTGAAAGTTGGGAGTGAAACCAGCTTTTTGATGATTGTGTCAGGAGTTGATACGCCCTGAGCATGAGTCAATCTGTGTAATGAATTGGTCATCAATCCATATCTTAAAGAAGGTTTAAAATATCATGAATAGTTGCCCTTGTTGCTCATCTCAATTACTCCGCCACGCTCGCCAAAATCGCGTTTATTGGTTCTGCCCGCATTGCTGGCAGGAAATGCCGGATTTGTCGGAGATGGTTTTAGGTAACAGCGGGCGGACTCGCAAACTCGACAGTTTGGTTAAGCTCTCTGCTTTGACTCCTAAATTGAGGGTTTTGGATTCGGTAGGAATTGCTTAATTGGGTGCAGTGTGTCTCAAATTTCAATGTTGGGACGGGAAAAATTTTTACGGGTGCGATCGGCTTTGTTTTTACATACAAAATTTAAAAGTCCCCTTCAGATTGAGTGAAGGGGACTTGTTGGCGGGCGATCGCACTTTTTTGTGATGGGGTCGATCGCCCTCATAGATTAAATATCTAGCAGTTGAGCAGATTACATCAAACCGATTTGAGAGAGAATACCTTGACCGGTGAGGAATTCGGTGGCTAGGCCAATAACGAAGCCCAGCATTGCCAAACGACCATTCCAGGTTTCAGCGAACTCAGTGAAGCCAACTTTTGCGTTTTTGTTTTCCATGACTAGAAACCTCGTGTAATTTCAACCTTATGTAAACTAATGTAACATACCGCTGGAAACATTGCAACATATTTTTACATTTGGTTTTTTCAGGTGGACTTTACGCAGGGGTAGTCAGAAACCGGGTTTTTGCGACAATACTTGGTTACAGTCGGCAAAAACCGCAAAAAAC
>DPLL01000362.1 GCA_003542015.1 Microcoleaceae cyanobacterium UBA9251
ACGAGGCGACACAAAAATACTGCTTTGTTGCCGTGTCTGTTAAACCATCTATTTGCTTTGTCAATGTCTGCACCTGATACAGTTATCCACTTGCCGTATTTGTCGGCTAAATTCCTCAAGCGTTCTTCGCTCAATAACTTACCGGCATAGTACCACGGAAGTGCCCCTAAAACTGTACCGATGACTCCTGCTGCGATGGCTGGTGCCAACTGCATCTCATTACCCTTCGATGCTGTGAATCCTGCCAGGGGCATAATCAATTCTGAAGGTATGGGCGGGAACAGGTTTTCCAAAAACATCAATAATGCAATGCCCAGATAACTCATGGACTGCATTGTGTTAGTTATCCATTCAACCATTTTGATTTAAGAGTTTCGTAAGAAGAAGTTATTAGTGATTAGTCATTAGTCAGTAGTCATTAGTCAGTAGTCATTAGTCATTAGTTCGCTCGTTCCTAGACTCTGCCCATTGGCGATAACTTAAGACTGGAACCCATAATAAATGTCGCTTGTAGTCGAGTCTCTATCCCCCTAAATCCCCCTTAAAAAAGGGGGTAGGGGTTGACTTTGAGAAGATTCCNNCTTGTTAAGGGGGGTTAGGGGGGATCTAGGCCTCGATATAAACAAGAGAGACTGTCGGTTTAACGTTAAGTTGTCACCAATGGACAGAGCCTGGGAACGAGAATAAACTATGATTAAGTTCCCGAAGTCCAAGAGTTTGTGTACTCAATTTGCTCGGCAGTCAAGGTATCAATGAAAATACCCATTGCTTCCAATTTGAGACGGGCAATTTCTTTGTCAACTTCCACGGGGATGGAGTGAATACCAGGCTCTAATTTGCCTTTGTTGGTGACAAGATGTTCGGCGGCTAAGGCTTGGTTAGCAAAGCTCATATCCATCACGGCACTGGGGTGTCCTTCAGCAGCAGCCAAGTTGATCAAACGGCCTTCGCCCAAGACAATAATCGACTTGCCATTATTGAGACGGTATTCTTGAGTGAAAGAACGTACTGTCTTCACGTCGCTGCTTTTTGCATCGAGGGATTTGAGGTCAATTTCAATGTCGAAGTGACCGGAATTGCAAACCATTGCGCCGTCTTTCATGGTGTCGAAATGTTCGGCACGAATGACGTGTTTGTTGCCCGTAACGGTGATGAAAATGTCTCCGACGGTGGCTGCTTCGTCCATTGGCATCACGCGGAAGCCGTCCATGACTGCTTCGATCGCCCGAATTGGATCGATTTCGGTGACAATTACGTTAGCGCCCATGCCGCGAGCCCGTTGTGCCGTGCCTTTGCCGCACCAACCGTAGCCTGCAACTACAATATTTTTACCGGCTAACAAAATATTGGTAGCGCGGATAATGCCGTCTAGGGTGGATTGACCGGTGCCGTAGCGGTTGTCGAAGAAGTGCTTGGTGTCGGCGTCGTTGACGTTCATTGCTGGGAAAGTCAGCACGCCGTCTTTCAACATCGCCCGCAGACGCACGATACCTGTGGTGGTTTCTTCGGTGGTGCCGATTAAGTCGGAAATTTGGTTGGGGCGGTGTTGGATCAGGGCTGCTACTACGTCGCTACCGTCGTCGATGATAATGTTGGGACGGTGGTCTAGGGCTGTGTAAACGTGACGTTCGTAGGTAGCTGCGTCTTCTCCTCTCATGGCGTAGACGGAAATGCCGTAGTCTGCAACGAGGCAAGCTGCTACGTCATCTTGGGTGCTCAAGGGGTTGCTGGCGATGAGTACAGCGTCTGCACCGCCCATTTTCAGGGCGATCGCCAAGTGAGCTGTTTCTGTAGTAACGTGGCAGCAAGCTGCAATGCGGATGCCCGCGAAGGGCTTTTCTTTGGCGAAGCGTTCTTGAATTTGGCGCAACACGGGCATTTCCCGGCCGGCCCACTCGATGCGTTGTTTTCCCAAGGGGGCTAGGGATAAGTCTTTGACTTCGTGTTTAATCTGAACTAATGTTGCAACCATTTGATGTTATTTCTCAGAAATCATTCAACTTTGTTAGTTGTACCAGATTAACCTAGGTCGCTGCAAGTTCCCCGATTTGATGTCGGTGAGACTGACCAGGAGCAATGTTATGTTGCCAAGGCGATCGATCTTGCGCCCGATCGACCTTTTCAGCCCATCCGTTTCGTGCGATCGCCCTCAATCTTTTTTGGTTTCGCGGCGTTCTTGAATTATATGAATAATAGAAGGCACAAAAGAAAGCACAATTATTCCCATAACTATCGGCAATAAATATTTATCCACATCAGGAATTACCCGTCCCAAATAATAACCCATCAGCGTGATTCCAAACGTCCATAAAAACCCACCTGCTAAGTTATAAGACATAAAAGTTTTGTATTTCATTGCCGCCACCCCGGCAACTATCGGCGCAAAAGTGCGGATAATTGGCATGAATCGCGCCATGACAACTGCTTTTTGACCGTGTTTTTCGTAGAAGTTTTCAGTTTTTTCTAAATATTCTTTTTTAAATAGCCACGAATCTTCCTTTTGAAATAAGCGGCGGCCCCAATGGTGTCCGCTTGCATAGCCAACATTGTCGCCCGCTACTGCACAGACAAACGCCCCAAATATCAGAGTCCAAATATTCATAGTATTAGGTTGAGAGGCCACAAATCCAGCGGTAAATAGCAAGCTGTCTCCCGGCAAGAAAAAACCAATCAGCAATCCTGATTCAGCGAACACAATAGCCCAAACTCCTAAATAGCTAAAGGTTTTAATCAGTTGTGGCAAATCAAAATTCATTTTTCTGTTTTTTCCTAGGACTTAACTGAGCCTTACAAAAATGATGGTATCATGGACGGGATTCTTGGTTAAATGTAACATAAAACGGAACTAGGGCGGGGAGTTAGTCATTGTTTATTTCTTTTAGCACT
The DNA here is from genome assembly GCA_003542015.1 of Microcoleaceae cyanobacterium UBA9251. Classification (GTDB taxonomy): domain Bacteria; phylum Cyanobacteriota; class Cyanobacteriia; order Cyanobacteriales; family Microcoleaceae; genus Microcoleus. Next base: position 2,887 of record DPLL01000362.1, read on the forward strand.
CTTGTCGCCAGCACAAGGTATAATTAACTTCACGGATAAATCGCGATCGCTTTTGGCCTGGGTGCGGTCAACTATCGAGGATAGCGATCGATTATTCGCAACAATTTTTTTAAGTCTGATTTAACAATGGGTGCTGTAATTCAACAAATCCTAAACTAGCTGGTTAAACCTGTTAGGTCAAGCCCTCGATGCACCATCAATAGTAGTTGCAGTGGTAGTTCTTTTCCTGAGCCGGACTTGGGCTAGGTTTGTCCGGCAAATAGTCTCGGTAGCTACCGAAGGTATGATTAAAAGTTGATCTTTGCGATCGCTGTTCATCCAAACTAGCTATGCCATGACGTGGGTCATCGGCAGTTCGTGAGCCTGTGTAATTGCTTTCCCAGCCGATCGCAAATCGGCTGTTCGTTAATCGGATGGGTCATCGGTAATTGGTAATTGGGAATCAGTACCTACCGTTAAAATTGGCTGTCAAGGTGCTTGTGGGGTGGAGAAAGTGTCCTTTTTTTGTTAATCAAGAAAAGCAAAAGGCTCGCCAATCTCCCATCGGCGCGCCTGCAAATCTTATTAATTTTTTCACAATTAATTTATCAGCTCGCTCCGGTGCAAAAAGTCAGGAAGCCGTATTGCTAGCGCGGCGGCGGCGTGCTGCAATCAAGCCACTCAAACCAAGAGCCAAACCAGTCATTGTCATCGGTTCGGGAACTGCTTGGGCGCTGACGGTGAAGTCTTGGAAGTCTGTGTCGTTAGTGTTCCCGCGATCGTCGAAGCCAATTAGCGTGGTGCCGTTAAACAGGGAAGCCATTCCGTCTGTGAACGATCCGGCTGCTTGGAATGTGGCAGTTGTTTCTTTGTCGAGGGCGTTCCACAGCAAGGATGACTGGCCAAACACTGCTTGCTGGTTGCCGGTAGAGGCGACGTTCAGGTTCAGCCCCGATGTCGAGTAGACCATGCCTTTATCGCTGCCGTCATAGCTTGAGGAGAGTCCCAAAGTGTAAACTTTATTGGCCAGGAACTTGAAGACTACGGGGCCTGAATCCACAACTGTGTTGCCGAGCGTTCCTTTCCAGTCGTACTCGCCACCGTTGTCTGAGGATTTAGTTTCCGAAAACAGGTTAGCAACGTTAGTGAGTGAGAAGCCGTTCACTTCGTAAATTGCCAAAGAGGACTTGAAGGCCCCGTGAGATTCTTTGAAATTAAATTGGACATCTTGATTTTGTCCGAATGTGATACCGTTGGTGCCAAACGAGAAGGCTTGGGCTGGAGCAGATGCGCCGAATAAAGCTGTAGCGGCTGCTGTGGCTGTTAGGGCGGATAAGAGTTTGGCGTTCATAACTTTTCCTCTTTCGTGACTATCTTTCTTAGTGATTTCATTATCTAATACTTTTTGACTCTTTTGGCGACTTGAGGTGAGTTGGGAGCGCATCTTCATCAAGTCTTTACATAGCCTTCACAAATGCTCTAGATTTTCTGGGCGATCGCTATCTAAAAGATTACCCAAAAAAATCTAGGAATAGTGCCTTGAAGTCTTGGAATCACAGGCATCTGAGGAGTTATTACAAAAAATGATTGCTGCCCGGTTTTCTGCTATTCTTGTCTGCGATCGATCGTCTATGTCTCCAAAAAGCTCACACTTACGCGGAAATACGGTGGCTCCCACGCAATTTGATTTTTCTAGGAGTCTGCTATTAACCATAAATCGGGAATATTTGTTTGTTTGGACTTGCGTATAGGAGTTAAATTAGTCTAATTTTTAGGTGAAGTACGTAATTTTACGGATTAACGAAAAATTCGATCGAGACTGGAATTCAGCAGACTGGTGCTTTCTGGGGGGATTCCCCCGACCAAATATCATAATATACAGATCATATACAGGAGCTGCGTCAGTCTCGATCGACCGCAGGAACATTAGAACAAGCCGCCTCCGGGTGCCTCGGCCCAAGGTTCCCCGCGTTCGTGGTAGCCGTTGCGTTCCCAAAAGCCCAACTCTGCTGTTTCTGTAAACTCCAGGCCGTTAATCCCTTTGGCGCTTGGACAAGCATAGAGGTGTGGGACTAGCAGTCGCAGTGCTGCGGCCGTGGTTGGGGATAGGGGTTCCCCGAAGAGCAGTTGTCTGATTCTGGCTTGCGAAAAAATTTGCCCAGCATTGATTGACGCTCTACAGCAATTGACTGCAATGCCCAGTATAGCTTGCAGGGGGGGACGCAATTAAAAATTCAAAAAAGTTGATGCCAGAATATTTATGACTTAACCTTAAATAATATCACATTTGATCTTGCTTTTTTGAATTTTTCATGTATTGTCAAAATATACTATAGCGGTTCTCAAAAAAGTGNNTCTTTCTGAGAAAGGCTATAATCTGCCATACATCCAATTTTTCTGATGGAGTAAAAACCATGATCGCAAGTTGCTTGATTCCGTTGACTGTCTGCTTGATTGCTGCGGTGATTACTACAGGGACTGACAGAAGAACGTTAGACGGGATTCCGGCGCCCATAGCTGCAATTATCGGAGTGTTTTCGTTAATTTGGTTTGTGGCGGCCTGTGCTTTGCCGATCAAACTCGGTCTGGTCCTAGTCGTGCTAGTTTGGGGCAAAGCTTACGTGCAGAATATTATGTTGAGATTGGGATGAATTTTCTGTCTCTAGCGCTGAAGAAGAGTTGCAGGAGTGCGATCTTCCGGTGCTGGTACTATTTTTAATGTAATAAATTTTCCCAGTTGGCTGGGTGCGCGGGCGCACCTTGCTGCTACAACCCTGTGCAATCTGGTTCTTTGGTAAATTGGCAAATTGGTCGGGTGCGCCAAATAGCGCCTCAATCTGATCTAGGTAAAATGGCGAGCTTTTAAATTGGTAAGCGATTGATATCTTTATTAGAACCAATTACCACCATCGCCGTACCCTTGGTTAAACGCTCATTTGGCTGCGGATTAATTTCAAATTTGTCATCGCGCCCGACTGCTAGCAAATTTAAGCCATATCTGCGACGGAGTTCCAAATCAGCGATGGTTTTGCCATCAAACTTTTCAGGAACGAGCAACTCAACTATACTGTGATCGGGATCGAGGTCAAAGCGTTCTAATATGCTGGGTTTTGTAAGTGTGCGGGCCAAAGAGCAGCCCATTTCTCGTTCGGGAAAAACTACATGATCGGCGCCAACTTTTTTGAGAATTTTTAAGTGAGTTTCCGAAGAAGCTTTAGCGATGACGTGAGTTACTCCGCCTTCCTTTAGATTTAGGGTTGTGGTAATACTTTGGGCTAAGTAATTGCCGATCGCCACAATCACTGTATCAAATTCAAAGATACCGGCGGCCTTGAGGGCTGTAGGATCAGTAGAGTCTAACTGCAAAACGTGAGCTGCAATGCGATCGCTCAAAGCTTGAGTGACTTTTTTTTCGTCGGTATCAACCCCCAAGACTTCGTAGCCTAAACTGTGGAGAGTCGAACACACAGCGGTGCCGAAGCGCCCCAAACCAATAACTGCAAACTGCTTGTTTTCTGCGCGCAAACTGCGAAAAAAGTTTAAAGATGACAGGTTCATGTTCATATTCAGTGCTAAGTCTCCTACTTTTAAAAAGTTAAGATATACAGCGCCGCCCGGTAAGAGAGCGAAGCCGAAGTGTTGATTTTTTGGTATGTAATGAAAGTTGATTTGGGTGGTCGCCCATGAGACTTCTCCAAAAAAGCAAGTCTTGAACAGGCAGGATGCCTGTTCCACAATAATTATTGGAGATGTCTATTGTTTAGATTATCAGCAAGTAGGCCAGATTTTACTATCCGACTAACAAACTTTCTTCGGGATATTTAAAAGTGGTGGGTTTAGGATCGCCGACGGCGACACTCATCAGCAGCAGCACGCCAACCCGACCTATGTACATTGTCGCAATCAGGATCAACTTGCCGATCGCCGAAACCTTGGCTGTGATACCAGTAGAAAGTCCCACCGTACCAAAAGCTGACACGGCCTCAAATAGCACCTGCATAAATTCTAGTTCGGGATTAGTCATCTCAACTAAAGTTGCAGATGCTATCACTACCATTAGGGAGCCAAACACCACGCTAATAGTCTTCAGAATCAGTGCTATGGGGATTTGGCGCTGATAACACTGCACCTGATCCTTCCCTTCGAGAACTGCTGCGGTACAGCTAAACAATATCCTAAAAGTTGTGGTTTTGATACCGCCGCCGGTGCTACCGGGACTAGCGCCAACAAACATCAGGGCGATCGTCAAAAATAGTGCCGTTTCGCTCATTTGGCCAATGTCAATTGTATTAAATCCCGCCGTGCGAGTAGTAACAGATTGAAACCAAGCTGCCATCACTTTTTGATCAAAATTTAGGGGGCCGAGAGTTTCTGGATTGTTATATTCCATGCCAAAAAATGCGATCGTTCCTAAAATTAGAAGTACAGCAGTTGTGCTGGTAACGACTTTAAAATTTAGGGAAAACACTGTGCAGATCGGACTCTTGTAAAAACGATCGCGCAGCCACAGGTACATTTCCATAATTACCTGGTAGCCGATTCCTCCAAAGATAATCAAACCGCCAATAGTGAAGTTGATTAAAGGCGAACCGATATAGCCGATTAAATTGTCTGAGTAGAGGCTAAAGCCGGCATTATTAAAGGCATTAACGCTGTGAAACACAGAAGACCAAAGACCATCCTTAAATCCATCTTGGGGGACGAAAACTGGCATCAGCAAAAACACGCCTGTTAGTTCAAACAAAACGGTTGTTGCTAAAATAGACTGTACCAGTTGTACTACACCGTGCAGACCTGATTTGTCAAGAGATTGTTGGATGGCAATTTTGTCTTTCAATCCAAATCGGCGGCCGAGTAACAGCAGTAAGAAAGTAGTGGCTGTCATGTAGCCTAAGCCTCCTACTTGCACTAATAAAACTAGGAAAAATTGCCCCCAAAAAGAGTAATATTTTCCGACATCTACAACTGATAAGCCGGTGACGCAGACAGCAGAAGTAGAGGTAAAGAGTGCTGTGATTGGATCGCTCCAGGTTCCGTCAATTGTGGAGAAAGGCATCAATAACAATAGAGCACCTATGGCAATGACGGCTATAAAGCCCAAGCAAATAGTTCGCGAGACGGTCATCGGATTTTAGATTTTAGATTTNNAGTGGTCTAAAGTTAAAACATTCGGCCTTGAGTTCCGGCTCTCGTTTGCGATGGATAGATCGAACTTAAATCGCAAAAGATGACAACTGTGGGAAAAGAACGGTAGAATTTATTTCATTCGATTTTGGATTTTAGATTGAAGAGTGGTCTAAAGTTAAAACATTCTACCTTGAGTTCCGGCCCTCGTTTGCGATCGACCGATGCTCGAACTTAAATCGCAAAAGATGACAACTGTGGGAAAAGAAGGGTAGAATTCCTTTAATAACTTGCGATCGTGCGATGAACTCAACACTTTACCAGCAAATTCAGCAATTTTATGACGCTTCTAGCGGTCTGTGGGAACAGGTGTGGGGCGAACATATGCACCACGGTTACTACGGCCCGGATGGAAACTTAAAGAAAGAACGGCGACAAGCTCAGATAGATTTGATCGAAGAACTGCTTGACTGGGCTGGAGTACCTGACGGGAAAGAACTCCCAGAATCTTACCGCATTCTGGATGTAGGTTGCGGGATCGGCGGCAGTACGTTATATTTGACCGAAAAGTTGAGTTCTGCTCCTGAAAATAATTTAAGGTTAGATGGCGGGGTCGATCGCAATTTTAGTCGATCGCCTGGACAAGATCAAACGGAGACTAGGGTTACAGCTACCGGCATTACTCTGAGTCCGGTACAGGCGAACAGAGCAACGGAACGCGCTAAAATTGCTGGGCTGGAAAGCAATGTTAACTTTTTGGTAGCAGATGCTTTGAATATGCCTTTTCCTGATGAGTCCTTCGACTTGGTTTGGTCGCTGGAGAGCGGCGAACATATGCCTGATAAAATTAAGTTTTTGCAGGAATGTTACCGCGTGCTCAAGCCGGGGGGAACTTTGATTTTGGCGACTTGGTGTCACCGCCCGGTGGGAGAAACGGTGGGAGAATTGACAGATGCAGAGAGGAGGGAGTTGGCAGAAATTTACCGGGTTTATGCTTTACCTTATGTGATTTCTTTGCCGGAATACGAGGAAATTACTCGCAGTTTGCCTTTTGCAAGTATTCGCACTGCTGACTGGTCAAAAGCTGTGGCTCCTTTTTGGGATATTGTGATCGATTCGGCTTTTACTCCGAGCGCGATTTGGGGTTTGCTGACTAGCGGTTGGACGACTATTCAAGCTGCACTTTCGCTCGGCTTGATGAGTCGGGGATATCAGAGCGGATTGATTCGTTTCGGGTTGATTTGTGCTGTAAAATAAATCAGATGTTGAAGGAAGAAGGAAGTTCGGCAACGGATTCTGTAACGGATGTAACGGATGTAACGGATGTCAGGAAGAAGGAAAAAGGAAGAGTAGTATAAACAGTAACTGGTTCCTAGGCTCGGCCTGGGAACCGATGTCCAGAGGCTAGGCCTCAAAAAGCGGAGGAAAATTGGATGTAGAGCCTTCGGATATTCTTTACCAGGCTCTGCCTGGTAGCGAGTAGAAAATGAGTCAAATGAGTAAAATTAACGAGTAGAAAAATTATTTTGGGGGCATTTTAAATTTATGAGTAATGATTCTGTTGGTAAGTCTGAGATCGATCGCAATGGCTTGGTGCTGCGGTGGCTGAGGGCGTTTTGGGAGTTTGCTCGGCCACACACAATTATCGGTACTAGCTTGAGTGTTTTGGCTTTGTATGCGATCGCCCAAAGCAATTTTAGGTTGGCAAATCCTTTATTTTTGCCCTTGGCTTTTGCGTGGTTGGCTTGCATTTGTGGTAATATTTATATTGTGGGATTGAATCAGTTAGAAGATGTTGAAATAGATAAAATTAATAAGCCTTATTTGCCGATCGCCTCTGGAGAGTTTTCTGAGAATACCGGAGGATTAATTGTTTCCACCACGGCAATTATAGCATTTTTAACTGCTCTTTGTCAAGGGCCGTTTTTGCTGGCTACGGTTGGGGTGAGTTTGGCGATCGGGACTGCTTATTCTCTCCCGCCAATGAGGCTGAAGCGGTTTCCTTTTTTGGCGGCGCTGTGCATTTTTACGGTGCGGGGCGCTATTGTAAATTTAGGGTTATTTTTTCACTTTAATTGGGTGTTGGGTTTGGGAAGGGCGAAAAGTGTTTTTTCGGGCTGGGATTTGGAGAGTTTGTCTTTGGCTATTCCTGCGGAAGTTTGGGTGCTGACGGTGTTTGTGGTGGTGTTTACGTTGGCGATCGCCATTTTTAAAGATATTCCTGACATGGAGGGCGATCGGCAATACAATATTACCACATTTACGCTAAAAATAGGTAAGCCAGCAGTCTTTGATTTATCTCGCTGGGTGTTGACGGTTTGCTATCTAGGCGTAACTTTGGCGGGAGTGTTAATATTGCCAAATGTTAATTTAGGATTTCTGGTGGTTACTCATTTGGCGGCTTTGGGTTTGATGTGGTTTTGGAGCACGAAGGTTGATTTGGAGGATAAAATAGAGATAGCTCAATTTTATCAGTTGATCTGGAAGTTGTTTTTTTTCGAGTATATCATTTTTCCAGCGGCTTGTCTGTTGGGATAAAGTCATTGGGCATAGGATATTGGGCANNTAACAAGTAACAAATAACAAATAACAAACAACAAATAAAAAACAACAAAGATCGCTATGGCTTCTCAAAAAAAATCACGACAATCTCCCATCAAAATGAGTGCGGAAGACTCTTTGAAAACAGCTTGGGAATATCACCAAGCGGGGCGTTTGTCAGAAGCTGAAAGTCTATATCGGCAAATAATAGAACTCCAGCCGGAGTCTGCTAATGTGCTGTGTTTGTTGGGAATAGCTGCGAGACAGCAGGGGAAAATTGCCGAGGCGATCGACTTTTACGAAAAGGCGATCGCCCACAAGCCGGATTTGGTGGAAGCGCATTTAAACAAGGCTCATGTTTTGCTGGATATTGGCGAACATCAAAAGGCGATCGCCTGTTACGAACAAGTCATCAAACTCGCTCCAAATTCCGCACTAGCACACAATAATTTGGGCTGGCTCAAACAGCAGCTAGGCGAGACAGATGCGGCAATTTTCTACTACAAAACAGCGCTGCAACTAGACCCCAGCCTGCTCGAAACTTACCATAATTTAGCGAATCTATTCAAAGAAAAAGGTCAATTTAACGAGGCGATCGCCTCTTACCGAAACGCTTTACAAGTTAATCCCAACTTAACAAATACTCTGATCGCTTTGGGAACAGTCTTGCAACAGCAAGGTCAATTAATCGAAGCCCTAAACTGTTACCAGCAAGCAGTTAAGCTCGATCCAAATAATGCCGAGGCTCTTAACAATGTCGGAGCATTATACCACGAACAAGGTAATACACAAGCAGCAATATCGCATTATCGACAAGCTTTAGACTTAAAGCCAGATTTCCTAGATGCGATTAATAATCTCGGACACGCTTTTGTCGATCTAGGACAATTTCAATCAGCACTTTCCTGTCACTATCGAGCCTTGGAATTGCAGCCAGGAAACGCCACAGCACACCTGGAATTTGCCCTAACTTTGTTATTGTTCGGAGATTTCCGGCGCGGTTTCGCTGAATACGAATGGCGGTGGCGCACTCCGCAACTGGAACCGAGGCAATTTCAACAGCCAGTTTGGGATGGTTCTGATTTGCATCATCAAACTATTTTACTGCACGTTGAGCAAGGTTTTGGTGACTCGATTCAGTTTATTCGCTACGCGCCGATTCTGTCGAGTCAAGGGGCGAAAGTTATGGTGGCTTGCTATCCAGAATTGATGCGGTTATTTGCAACAGTTGCTGGTGTTGAATATTTGTCAGTTAGTTTTGAGAATTTGCCGGCTTTTGATGTTCACGCACCGCTGATGAGTTTGCCCTATATTTTGGGGACAACTTTGGAAACAATCCCGGCAAATATTCCTTATTTGGCTCCGCCTGCTGAGTGCAAATTTGCGCTGGCTTCTGATGCTAAATTGAAGGTAGGAATTGTTTGGGCTGGAAATCCCAAACGCCGAAAAAATGCTCAACGCTCTTGCAATTTGAGCGATTTTATGCAATTTTTAGATGTGCCGGGAATCGCTTTTTACAGTTTACAAAAAAACTTGTCCGAGGGCGATCGCACTTTATTACATCAACACCTAATCCCGGATTTGAGCCCCCATCTGAATGACTTTGCTGATACGGCTTCTGCTATCTCTCAACTGGATTTAGTCATCAGCGTCGATACCGCTGTTGCACATTTGGCTGGTGCTTTGGGAAAACCGGTTTGGGTGCTACTTTCCTTTGCTGCTGACTGGCGTTGGCTGTTAGATAGAAATGACAATCCTTGGTATCCGACGGCGAGACTGTTTCGCCAAACTCAGCCGGATGCTTGGGAAGAATTATTTGAGGAAGTGAAAGCGGCTTTGAGTTTATTGGTTGCTACTAATATAGAAGCACAATTGCAGCAAGCAGAATCCTTAATGGAAATCGGCGATAAAGAAGAGGCGATCGCGCTTTATGAACAAATAATATCTCTTGTGCCAAATTGCATCCAAGCCAGAATTAATTTGGGTTTTCTCCAGCAAGAAAAGGGAGAATTAGATGCAGCAATCCCGCACTACAGGGAAGCTTGGAAAATTGACCCCAATATTCCTCAAACAGCTTACAACTTAGCCAAAGTTTTTGAGGAAAAAGGTCAATCAAAAGAGGCGATCGAACATTACAAACAAGCTCTTGTCGCTCAACCAGATTTCGTACCTGCACTGATCAATTTGGCGGTGGCGCTACAAGAAAATGGCGAACTTTTAGAGGCGATAAACCTCTATCGGCGAGCGCTGGAAGTTCAACCCAATAGCTGGGAAGCTTTAAACAATCTGGGAACAGTATTGCAAGAACAGGGCAATTTAGAAGATGCCCTCGAATATTACCACAAAGCTCTAGAATTGCTGCCGGATTTTGTGGAAGCTATCAACAATTTAGGTCGGACTTTTCTCGAAAAAGGCGCGGTAGAAGATGCGATCGCCTGTTATCGACGAGTGATATCTTTGAGTCCAGAACACGCTAGCGCTCACCTGAATTTGTCTCTGGCTTTGCTGTTAGTGGGAGACTTAGAAAATGGTTTTGCTGAATACGAATGGCGGTGGAAAATTAAAGAATTTCACACTGGTCATTCCTGTTTCTTGACGGGCCCGGATAATACAGTTTCGGCGCGGGAATATCGNNATTCAGTTTGTGCGCTATGCTGCGATCGTCAAAAATAAAGGCGGCAAAGTAATTGTTGGCGGTTATCAGCAATTGAATCGCTTGTTTTCTACAGTTGATGGCATTGATTTACTAATAGTTAAAGGCGAACCAATCCCGGAATTTGATGTGCAAGCGCCGATGTTAAGTTTGCCGCATATTCTCGGTACAACTCTGTCAACAATACCGGCAAATACTGCTTATTTAACAGCGCCTGCGGATTGTCAATTTGCCCTTTTGCCCGATCGCAAATTCAAAGTTGGGATAGTCTGGGCGGGGAATCCCAAACATCGCAAGAATATGCAGCGTTCTTGCAGTTTGAGCGCATTTCTCCCACTTTTGGACGTTTCGGGGGTGAGTTTTTATAGCTTGCAGAAAGAGCTTTCAGAGGCCGATCGCGCGTTGTTACATCAAACGTCGATCGTCGATTTGAGTCCGCATTTTGGCGATTTTGCTGATACTGCGGCTGCGATCGCCCAACTGGATTTAGTGATCACTGTTGATACCGCTGTTGCCCATTTGGCGGGCGCTTTGGGCAAACCGGTGTGGATTTTGCTGGCGTTTTCGCCCGATTGGCGCTGGCTTTTGGAGCGAGAAGATACTCCTTGGTATCCGACGGCGCGGCTCTTCCGTCAGTCGATAAGGGGCGACTGGGAGGGCGTTTTCGAGCGGGTGGTGGCTGCTCTTGGGAGCGCGGTTTCCCAGGAGTGCGCGCAGGCTGATGAGGCGGATGCAGCATTGATCCGGGGGCGAGATTTGCAGCAGCAGGGCGAGTTTCGGGGTGCGATCGAATGCTACGAACGGGCGATCGCGATCGCTCCCAATTACGCGATCGCATACAGCAATCTGGGCGTTGTCAAACAACAAATCGGCTTGCTCCCAGAGGCGATCGCTAATTACCGCCAAGCCCTAGAAATTGACCCGAATTTGGCGGAAACTCTCAGCAATTTGGGGAGTGCTCTGGCGGATGTAGGGGAGACGGAAGAGGCGATCGCAGTTTACGATCGCGCTTTGAGTTTAAACCCCAATTGCGCCGAAGCTTGGATTAATTTGGGGCTGGCGCGGGAAAATCAAGGGGATTTGGCGGAGGCTATAAACTGCTACCAGCAAGGGATTCAACTTAATCCAAATTCTGCCGAAGCTTACTTGAATTTGGGTATTGCTTTGGAAAAACAGGGGGACAAGGAAGGGGAAGCGAGGGAGTTTTACGAACAGGCGATCGCGAATTACGAACGGGCGATCGCGATGGAACCGAATTATTTGGAAGCCTTGCAAAACCTAGCATACGCCTCGATTCTACAGGGAAAAATTGCCGATGCGATCGCCTATTACGAGCGATCGACTGCACTGCAACCGAGTTTAGCAGAAACTCTGATCAATTTGGGTAATTCGTTGCAACAGCAAGGAAAGTTAGATGAGGCTCTAGCCGTTTGTCAGCAAGCGATTCAGAAATTGCCATCAAATGCTGAGGCTCATTGTAATCTGGGAATTGTGTTTCACAAACAGGGAAAAATTGCCAATGCGATCGCCTGCTATCAGCAAGCTTTGAGCCTGAAACCTGACTTTGCAGAAGCTTTGAACAATCTCGGTAAGGCTTTTGAGGAAGAGGGAAAAATGGCAGATGCGATCGAATGTTACCATCGGGCGATCGAACTTCAACCTAATAATATTAATTCCTGCAATGGTTTGGGAAATGCTTTACAGCAACGGGGAGAATTTGCCGATGCTGTCGCCTGTTATAGTCAAGGAGTTGAGTTCAATAGGAATCACCCGGAATCTCACTTAAATCTAGCTTTGGCTTTGCTATTGATGGGAGATTTACAACGGGGTTTTTCCGAGTATGAATGGCGGCTGCTGGTTCAAGAAAAACAGTTTCCAACTAATAATTTTATGCAGCCTTTTTGGGATGGCAAAGATTTGGATGGAAAAACTATTTTGCTGTGCCCAGAACAGGGTTTAGGCGATGGGATTCAGTTTATCCGCTACGCAGATTTAGTTAAGCAAAAAGGCGGCCAAGTAATTGTTTGGTGTCAGCCCCAATTACAGCGGTTATTTGAACAGGTTTCGGGCATCGATCGATTAATAGTTAGTCCAGAATCAGCGCCGGATTTTGATGTGCGCGCCCAATTAATGAGTTTGCCGCATCTTTTGGGAACAAGTTTAGCAACTATACCGGCGAAGGTTCCCTATTTAGCACCGCCACCTGGTGTGGAATTTACTCTTCATGCAACTTCCAATTTAAAAGTAGGAATTGTCTGGTCTGGAAATCCTAACAATTCACAAAATAACCTGCGTTCATTTCCGTTGAATTCCTTACTCAAACTGTTAGATATTCCGGGAGTTGATTTCTACAGTTTACAAAAGGAAATCTCAGAGGAAGAAGCTACTTTATTAGAGCAAATGTCAATCACAGATTTAAGTGTTTATTTGCATGACTTTGCTGATACGGCGGCGGCAATTTCGGCTCTGGATTTAGTAATTTCTGTAGATACTTCTGTGGCGCATTTGGCTGGTGCCTTGGGTAAACCAGTGTGGATTTTGCTGGCGTTTACTCCCGATTGGCGATGGATGTTGGAGGGGGAAGACAGTCCTTGGTATCCGACGGCGAGGTTGTTTCGACAGGAAAAATCGGGGGATTGGGAAGGTGTTTTTGAGCGGGTGGCTTTGGCGCTGAAAGCCAAGATTTGCGATCGTCAGCCAGAGGAGATTTTACTCGGAAATAAGTCTGATTTAGAGTTGGCTCAAAAACAGTTTAATCGGGGAAATATTCTGAAATCGCAAGGGAATTTTTCGGAGGCGATCGCCTATTTTAAAAATGCTTTAGCTGGTCAGCCAGATTTGATAGAGGCTGCAACTAATTTGGCGGTGACGCTGCACCAAATCGGCGATTTGACCGAGGCTGCAACATATTATTTGCGATCGCTCCAAATCGATCCCAACTCTGCTCAAGCGCACAATAACCTGGGCATTTTGCGGCAAGCTCAGGGCAATATAGTCGAGGCTGTATCTTGTTTTCAAAAGGCGATCGCCCTAAATCCGTTGTACGTCAAAGCTCTCAACAATCTGGGTGCACTCCTCCAGCAGCAGGGGGAATTGCCAAGTGCGATCGCTTATTTTCAGCAAGCGCTTTCTGCTACTTCTAATTACGTGCCAGCACTGATAAATTTGGGCGTGGCGATGGAAGCAAAATGTCAGCCAGAAGAGGCTAAACGCTTTTATCAACAGTGCATTGAACTAGAACCTGACAACCCGAAAGGATACTATTATTTGGGTACTTTGTGCTTAAAAATACACGAATTAGAACAGGCAATTTCTAATTTAGAAACAGCCTTAGTTTTGCATCCTGATTCTGTGGAAGATTTGAATAATTTAGGCAGTGCTTTGGAAGGAATTGGCGACATTTCCAGAGCAATTTCCTGTTATAATCAAGCCTTGACTATCGATGCAAAATGTGGTAAAGTTCATTTCAATTTAGCCTTAGCATTGCTGTTGAGTGGAGACTTGCCGCGCGGTTTTGCCGAGTACGAATGGCGATGGGAAACAGATCAGGCAAAAAAATTGCAGTGGTTTCATTTAGCACAGCCAGTTTGGGATGGTTCTGACTTGAATGGAAAAACTATTTTGCTCCGCTCAGAACAAGGTTTTGGTGATGCGATTCAGTTTGTACGTTACGCGCCAATTATCCAGCAAAAAGGTGGCAAAGTAGTGGTTTCTTGCTATCAAGAACTTAAGCGTTTATTCAAAGCAATTCCGGGCATTGAACAAGTCGTAGTTAAAGTAGAGGAATTGCCGGAATTTCACTTGCAAGCACCGCTGATGAGTTTGCCATATATTTTGGGGACAAATTTAGAAAATATCCCGGCAAATATTCCTTATTTGTCACCACCTTCGGGCTGGAATTTTTCGCTGGATTCCAATCAAAGTTTAAAAATAGGGATAGTTTGGGCGGGAAGTTCGGAACATTTGAAAGATTTTATGCGATCGACTGATTTAAGCTATTTTCTGAAATTGTTAGATATTCCAGGGGTAAGTTTTTACAGTCTTCAGAAAGAAATTTATGCGGGCGATTCCGTGGGTTATAGCTGCGCTTCACGCACTTTATTAAATCAAATTCCCGTCACAGATTTGAGCGATCATTTAAACGATTTTGCCGATACCGCAGCAGTGATATCGCAATTGGATTTAGTAATTTGTGTCGATACTGCTGTCGCCCACTTAGCCGGTGCTTTGGGAAAACCCGTCTGGATTTTGCTGTCTTTTGTACCCGATTGGCGGTGGATGTTGGAGCGCGAAGATAGCCCTTGGTATCCGACGGCGCGACTGTTTCGTCAGCAAAAACCGGGCGATTGGGAGGGAGTATTCGATCGCCTAAAAACAGCCTTACAAGAGATGGCCCGCACGCACCTTCCACAAGACAGGGCGGGCACGGGGGCACAAGACAGGGCGGGCACGGGGGCACCGCCCCTACAGTCTCATTTATTATCACCCGCGCAGGTAGAATTTCACATAGCAAATGCTCTCAAAAAACAGGGTCAAAAAGCAGCCGCAATCGCCCGATATGCACAAGTAATTGCTATGAATCCCCAGCACGCAGAAGCCCATAGTTATTTAGGCTATCTCAAACAACAAGACGGGCTAATATCAGAGGCAATTTCCCATTATCAACAAGCCCTAGAAATCAATCCAAATCAGGGTGAAACTAACTTATACTTAGGTTGCGCTCTCGAAGAACAGGGAAAAGTTGCAGAGGCTATCGACTATTACGATCGAGCAATTCAACTATCTTCAGACTCACCGAATACTCATTTTAGACTAGCTTTAGCCTTACTCTTAACTGGCAATTTGGAGCGCGGTTTTGCTGAGTATGAATGGCGCTGGAAAACTCAAGAATTGGAACCCAGATATTTCTCCCAACCGCTTTGGGATGGTGATGATTTGCAGGGGAAAACCATTTTGCTACACCCAGAACAAGGTTTAGGTGACACCATTCATTTTATCCGTTATGCAGCTTTAGTTAAACAAAAAGGTGGCAAAGTTATTGTCGCTTGTCATCAATCGCTGAAGCGTTTATTTGAAGGAGTTGCAGGGATAGATCGTGTAGTATCAAGACCGAAGGATTTGCCGGATTTTCAAGTACAAGCGCCGCTGATGAGTTTGCCCAGAATTCTGGGTACAACTTGGGAAAACCTACCCGTTAATATTCCTTATTTAGATCCTCCCCAGAATGCTAAATTTTTGATACAATCCAGTAATCAACTAAAAGTTGGGATTGTTTGGGCGGGCGGCCCGCTGCACCGAAAAAATAATGATAGATCGTGTAAATTGACCAATTTCATGCAATTCTTAGATATTCCGGGAGCAAGTTTTTACAGCCTTCAAAAAGATTTATCACCGGGCGATTCCCTGCGGGATAGCTGCGCTTCACGCAGTTTATTAAATCAACAGCAAATTCAGGATTTGAGCCCAGAATTAGGAGATTTTGCTGACACCGCAGCGATTATTTCCCAACTCGATTTAGTGATTTGTGTAGATACTTCAGTGGCCCATTTAGCCGCTGCTTTGGGTAAACCTGTGTGGATTTTGCTGTCTTTTGTTCCCGATTGGCGGTGGATGTTGGAGCGTGAAGATAGCCCTTGGTATCCCACTGTGCGGTTGTTTAGGCAGCAAAAAGCCGGTGATTGGGAGGGAGTGTGCGATCGCCTAAAAACAGCCTTAGAACACCTAATTTCCACTCGTTCCCAGGCTCAGCCTGGTAACGCAGAACCAGAGGCTCCGCCTCAAATTCAACCCCCACAAACACCCCCAAAACTAACAGGAATTGGCATCACATGGCCAGTCAGCGTTACCAGTGGTTGGGGAATTTACGGCATGAATTTAACACTGCAACTGCTGCAAAATCCCGCCTGGGAAGTTGCACTTTTAGCACCACCTTCCATCTCAGAATTAATCAATCCGCTGCATAAATCGCTGTTATTGCCCTTAGTAGAAAAGCAAAAACTTTTTCAAGAATTAGTAACCGCCAATTCAGACAAACAGATAAATTGCAACTTTCCAGCACTTTACGCCCTCGGCAATAATTTAGCATCATCTGGTGTTGAAAATCAAATTACCAGTGATTCTCAAGTAGGAGTCATCTTTTTTGAAGACACCAGAATCACAGCAGAAGCATTAGAAAAAGCCAAAAAATATAGTTTGATCGTCGCCGGTTCTAACTGGAATGCCGATGTTTTGAGAAGCTACGGCTTGACTAATGTGGCGATGGTAAATCAAGGAATTGACCCCGCAATTTTCCATCCTGCACCCAAATCTAATCTATTTGGCGATCGCTTTGTCATCTTCTCCGGCGGCAAACTCGAATATCGCAAAGGTCAAGATATTATTGTCGCCGCTTTCAAACAATTTCAAAAAAAACATCCCGAAGCATTATTACTAACAACTTGGCACAACTTCTGGCCTCAATATATGCTGGGAATTGAACAAATCGGAAACGTTGTCGGACTTCCCAATATTAACCGCGACGGAAGTTTAGGAATTTCCCAATGGTTAGCAGCTAACGGTTTACCCGTTGAATCTTTTATTGATATCGGCTTAATTCCCAATCATCTCGCCGGACAAATATTGCGAGAAGCCGATGCAGCCGTTTTCACCAATCGCTGCGAAGGCGGCACTAATTTAGTCGCAATGGAAAGTATGGCCTGCGGAATTCCTACTATTTTATCAGCAAATACTGGTCATTTAGATTTGATTCACAGCAACAATTGCTATCCTTTATTAAGTCAGCGACGAGTTAAACCGACTGCTCATTTTTCAGGTGTAGAAGGCTGGGGAGAGTCTGATGTTGCAGAAGTTATTGAGGCTTTAGAACAAATTTATACTAATCGGGAACAAGCTAAAAGTCGCGGTTTAGCTGCGGCTAAGTTTATGCTAGATTGGACTTGGGAAAAACAGGTTAATCGCTTTCTTAATGTTATTAGCGGGCTATATACATAATTCCCGTAGGGGCGGGCGATGCCCTGCCCTTCGACTCCGCTCAGGAACCGCGTAGTCGAAGGGTTCATCAACAATAATCGCCCCAAAACTAACAATTTCAAAAACCCGCCCTCTCACCCAACAAACAATATTAATGTACATTCAGATTTACGGTGGGGCGGGGGCGGGTTTATATTAATTGTCGGTGATTATTATGTATGGTTGGCGAACCCGCCCCTACAAATAATATAAAATCCTCTCTTCATCGTCCTGTATTAAACTGTCTCTTCTCTGCCTTCGCGTACTTCGCGCCTTCGCGGTTAAATCATTCCGATACAACCGGAATTGATATAAAATGTAGGTTGAAATTACAATTTCAATCCACCGATAGATACTGTAGGGTGCGTCGCACTCGACAATCTGCAATTAAAATCAAAAATATAGCAGCGACGCACCCTACCAGATAAAAAAGATTAATTTGCGATTGATTCCAATAGTTTGTTAGCACTGTTTACACTTTCAATATCGTATAGTTCTGGATTGTAAGAAACAATTTGTGCTACCAATTTATGATGGTATTGTTGAGCTTTTTCTAACATAGAACCATGAACACGACGATAATTAACAACTATTTCTCTCGTTCCCAAAAAAGGAATGCTGTGCTTGTGACAATTAACCCAAAACTCCCAGTCTTCGTAACCCTCTTTCATCTCAGATTTGTAACCCCTGACCAAATCCAAAACGGATTTGTGATAAAGTGAGGACGGGTGAATCATGTTAGATTGCTTGATATTTTCCGGCGAATACAAATCGTAACTGGGTACGGTGCGATTTTCATTGCCAAACAGTTGATAAGAACCAAATGCTACGCAAGGTACCTTTGATTTTAGACATATTTCTAAAAGACAACTCAAGGCATTTGCAGCTAAGATATCATCGGCATCCAAGGGCATGATATATTCGCCCTTTGCTGCTGCTGTGCCAGTATTTCTCGCCATTGACAACCCTTGATTTGTTTGTTCTACTAGCCTAATTTGATGCTGGGGATTTGCTGCTATCAAATTTTGGGCGACGGTGCTAGTAGTATCTAAACTGCCGTCATTGATAATGATTATTTCCCAATTTTTGTAAGTTTGGTTAATCACGCTAGTTACTGCTTGTGGCAAAAAATGAGATTGATTGTAACAGGGAATAATCACAGATATCAAAGGTTGACTTGGAAGCTGTGGCGAAGCCGCAATTTGCTGGACGCTTTCAGGATGGTTTGAGCGTGCATTTTGGGTGGAGTTTCTAGCAGCTTGTAAGCTGGAAAAAACAATATTTGGATGGACGATAGCTAATTGATTTAAATCAGTGTTTTGATACTTGTTATTGCTAATATTGTAACCGTGCAAATGTGCTGGAAACTGCCAGGAAATATTGGGGTCTGGTTGATGTTTCACAGGTTCAACATTCCCCCGCCAAGCAGCACCCATAATTTGCATTGTTTGATAAATTATAGTATGCCATCCCCTTTGCTTCAAGTAATCTAAACCTTTAGCAACATCGGGAGCAGCTAAATCATGAAATAAAATTATCGCATCTTTTTCAGCAAATTTATCACAAACAATTGCGTCATTTAATGGCCCCGATCCTCCGTGTTCTCCGTCAATAAAAATTAACGACCATTTACGGTTGAATTGAGCGGCAAATTCTTCGACTCGTTGGGGGCTGTAGCCCGGTATTAGTTCGACAGTTGTTTGAACTCCAGACGCATTGAGCGCTCCTTGAATTGAATCGATTACACTTTGTCTGATGTCATCTCTTTCTAACAGCGGATCGATGACATCTAATGCAACTCCTGCGAGGGCTAAATGACAGGCTGACCAACCCAGCCAGCAACCTATTTCTAATGCTTTTTTACCTTTAAATTGTAGGGCTGTATTGTAAAGAATATGTGCTTCATCGCGACTGAGAAAGCCGATTGATGGCACTCGCCCATCGACATACCAATTGTGAGGAATTTCCCGGCGCAAATAAGGCCACGGACAAGTCTGAGTATCGCCGACAATCATGTTGGGAAAGTACGCATCTGGGAGGATGATTTCAAATCCGGGCGAGATGTAATCTCCTGCGGCGAATAAAGTATTGTTTGTGATTTTCGAGTGTCCTTGTACTCTCATTTTTTTCGGTTCAATGGGTTGGTAGCGGAGGCTGATTTCTATTGTATCGCCCTCTGTTGTTGCCAAGTTTACCAAGTCGTGTTTGTGGCCGGTCATGTGCAGAATGCCGATCGCCTCTTGCGGCAAATACGGCTCCACAAAACAACCTCGATCCTTCTCCCACACGGGCAAACCAAAGTTACAACTCCAGTTACACCAAGCCGGCAGCATCTCTGTTTTATCAAATAATTCAGTGCCGTAAACCAAACGATTCAAGGCAATTTGGTCAGTCATCAAAGAAACGTGCTGCTGCAATCCCTGTGCCAAATATTCCGCCCAAAGTTCCCAGTGCGGAGCATCTTTGTGCAGCGCAAAAATACTAGCATTTATAGTAGGATAGCTGTGTAACTCTTGGGCTACTTCTTCCCCAAAAGTTGCTTGATAATCGCGATACACAAATTCGGAG
>DPLL01000496.1:0-10015 GCA_003542015.1 Microcoleaceae cyanobacterium UBA9251
TTAGGGCGATGCTCCACCCGAATGAACGCCTGTGGACAAGAATGAGCCGACTCCCTTGGATGAAACAGGAAGCAGACCCTTCAGAAGTAATTCTGATTGAATGGTGAGACTTAAATAAGTTTAGCCAAGTTTTGTGTAGCAGATAAGTAGTACCTGTTAACTCAAAACCAAATAATTCTTAATTCTGAATAATCACCCGGCCTCTGTGTGTAAACATTTCTTGGCGGGGTGATTATTTGAATCATGGCAATTTTACACTCCCCGGTTACGCTTACACGGGGATGCTTGAGGACAAACTTTTTGGGATGAATCCACAAAAAGTTGGATTCTTAAAGGGTTAGTCAGCAACCCCTACCCACACAGCGAGATTATTGAGTCTGTGGCTACTTGAGATTGTCTGATGATATTTGCAGCACCATTAATGTCTGCATTGATCAATAATCAGTTAACAGAGGGATATAGACATCTATCAACTCCTCGACACTCTCGAATAGATGTTTCAAATCAAAGCTGAAACCAAAAATTTGCCACTGAGATTTTCGGTGCGTTCGAATGTTCCCCAATATATCAAAACCGACGAGAAAAAGCTGCGTGTCTGCTTAATTAACCTGCTGGGAATGGTTCGACTCCGCTCACCAACCAACGCAATTAAATTTACTGGGGAAGGCGGCAGAATTGCACTGCGTGCGAGCATTTAAAATGAACATCAGCCAGGAGAAACAGAAATTATTCCTAACTATAACTCGGCGGAAAAATATTTAANNTAACTCGGCGGAAAAATCTTTAATAGCCTTTGAATTTGAAGAAAATGAAGTTGGCATAGCAGCAGCAGAAATAGGCACTTTATTTAATGCTTTTGTGCAAACAGAAGCGGAAAAAATAGCGGCGGTATGGACTGGTTTTGGTTTAACAATTACTCGAAAATACGTGGAAATAATGGGCGGAAATATTGGGATAAGCAGTATTTTAGGTGAGGGAACAACTTTTAAATTTAAGATCAAAATATCTCCCGCAGATGCGTCGGAAGTAACGGTAACAAGATTGCAGCGGGCGATCGGACTAGAACCAGATCAACCAGTTTATCGGATTTTAGTAGTTGACGACAATCAAGAAAACCGGCTGTTGCTAGTTAAAATGCTGCAACCAATTGGCTTTGAAGTCGGAGAAGCCGAAAACGGCCACCAAGCGGTTGAACTCTGGGAAAGTTGGCAGCCTCATCTAATTTGGCTGGATACGCGAATGCCAGTGATGGACGGTTTTGAAGCAGTCAGAAAAATTAGAGAGGTAGAGAAAGCAACTCAGCCGCGAACGGTAATTATCGCTCTGACTGCTAGCACTTTTGAGGAAAGGAAAGGCGAAATAATCGCAGCAGGTTGCGACGATTTTGTGCGGAAACCTTTTCAAGAAGAGATCCTATTTGAAAAGATGGCTTGCTACTGGGGAGTGCGTTATTTTTATCAAGACTTCCCTGCACTTAAATCGACTGCTATGCGGCGTTATTTTGTTAGCGAAAAACCCGATTCATTTTTCTTGCCTTTGCTGACCGAGATGCCTCGTAATTGGGTAAAGGAACTTGAGGAAGCTGCTAATGATGTTAATGAAGAGTTGGCGATTCAAATTGTCTATCGCATCTGTGAAAGTCATCCAACTTTAGCTGATGGTTTAAAGGATTTGCTCGCCGATTACCGACTCGACAGGATAGTGCGTTTAACTAAATTGATTTTAGAATAAATGGATCCTAGCGAAATTAAAATATCAGTAGTCATTGGTCATTGGTCATTGGTCATTGGTCATTGGTCATTGGTCATTGGTCATTGGTCATTGGTCATTGGTCATTGGTCATTGGTCATTGGTCATTGCCCTCTGCCTTCCGATGACCTTCCACTTAAGCTTTAAATAACTTGATAATCTCTTTACAAAACGGCAAAAAAAATGTAGTATATTCACTGATGACCGAGAAAAGAAAATCCATTATTATAAGTCTATCTAACTCAATTATGATGAAGATTGACCAGGGGTATGTGCCAAAATTGTCAGGTTGTTTTAACTGTATCGAGGGGTGTCTCAGTTGTGCCTAGTCTAGTTTCCAGAGTAGCTCGTAGGCAAGTATTTGTGATGTCTTTGCTGCTGGCTATTTTTGGGAGCAAGAGAAGTATTGAAACCATTGGCGGCTTCGGTTTACGAGCAAGGCAAATACATAAATTGGTGCGTTCCAAACTCAGTATGTTGCTCCATATTTTCCAAATTATGGCCTATTATATTTGCAGGCACTCGAATGTTCACCCAAGTCCAGTCTCTTCACAAAATCCTTTGGTAGTGAGGCCAAGCCGTGAGTTATAAAAATAAAAAAATTACTATTTTAATGGCGAATGACGACGAAGACGCGCGCTTTATGGTGCTGGAAGCACTGCGAGAAGTGAGATTAACAATTAGGATCGAATGTGTTGAGAATGGGGAACAGGTGCTAGACTATTTGTACTGTCGCGGAGGATATGCGGGTGTCAGCAATTGGTATCGCCCAGACTTGATACTTTTAGATCTGAATATGCCGAGGCTGGATGGGCGAGAAGCGCTAACTTTGATTAAATCTGACCCCGACTTGCAACAAATCCCGATCGTGATCATGACAACGTCGCACAGCAGTGGAGATATCTTGCTTTGCTACCGCTTGGGTGCCAATTCTTTTATATCCAAACCAGTCACTTTTGAAGGATTGGTTGAAGTAATGAAGACTTTGTGTCAGTATTGGTTTGAAATCGTTTCGCTCCCACCCGAAGATTTGTAAGGTGACATCTCCTACACCAACCACAAGCTGTCACCATTGGTGTAGGCTTCGCAACCAATCCGGCTATCGCTTAGGAGGCGTTGCGCTTTAAGAACGTTAGCCCTACCGCTCTGTTTTTAATGTTAATAGCTGCATTGTGATCGCGGTCAAGACAGCACCCACAATGTGGGCAGTCATGCCAACGAATATGCAGTTTTTTCGGTACTTTCTCGCCACAATTGGAGCAATCTTGTGAAGTATTATAGGCACTTACTACGACTACCAACAAACCAGCATTTACGGCTTTATTTGTTAGGATAGACAGAAAGCTTGACCACCCAGCATCCAGCACAGATTTAGCCAATCTTGTACGAGCAAGTCCTTTGACGTTTAAATCTTCAACTGCGATTACGTCGTATTTTGAGAGCAGGTAATTAGCCGTCTTGAAGTGAAAGTCCTTGCGCTTATCTGCAACTTTCTTGTGTTGCTTTCCCAGTTGTTTAACTGCTTTTTGCCTGCGGTTGCTTCCTTTTTTGCGTCGTGAAACACGCTTTTGGATCACTCGTAAGTGTTTTTGTGCTTTACGGTAATATTGAGGAATAGCAACCGTTTCACCTTCAGAAGTTGTTAAAAATTCCTTCAGCCCGACATCAATTCCAGTGATTTTATCTGGGTTAATATCTGGTTTAATTTCGGGAACTGTCTTGTCTTCCAGTGAAAGTGTCAAATACAATCCATCGGCTTTCTTGGTAACAGAAGCAGTTTTAACCTTAAAACCATCAGGCAGAGGGCGATGCAAGATTACCTTAACTTTCCCCAACATTGGCAAATTTATTAATTTGTCTTGCAAACATCCCTCTTTGATCTGAGGATAGGTGAAAGTTCGGTAACGACTGCGGGGTTTAAATCTCGGTCTACCGCTACGATTTCCATTGCTATCACGTTTTAGGAAACGGTCAAAAGTTACTTTAACTCGTTTAACTACATCTTGGAGAACTTGAGAGTAAATCTCGGCATACCAAGGACGGGATTTTTTGAGTTGAGGTAGCGTCTTTTTCTGACTGTAATAATCTGGATGATCCCGTAATTCAGGTAGGTGGCAAATAAGAGGACAGGCATTAATCGGAGAACGGTTTTGCTCGTACCAATTAAATCGATCAGCCAACAAATAGTTATATTGAGCGCAAAGCATCGACAACCATCTGTCAATCTCAGTGGCTTGTAACTTTGTTGGACGTAGTTTGTACTGGTATGCAGTCCTCATTTGCTTGCCGATTCCTGTTACTATTTCTTAGTATACACAAATTTGGTCAACTCCGTAGCTACGTTGACCCTTCTGGTCCATCCCACACCAACCACAAGCTGTCACCATTGGTGTGGGGATTCCCGTCTGTCAATCTAAAAAGTTTCCGTCAACCCGATCCGATCGCTATAATTGTGTTAACCCGTAACCAATCTCTAAAAATTCTGTTGGTTGAGGAAAATCCCTCAGATGCAGCGCTGCTCCAAGACCTTTTAGGGTCATTCAGTGAGGCTCTGTTTTGTTTTGAAACTGTTCACTCTCTCTCAGCAGCGGTAAAGTGTCTGGAAGCAGTAGAGTTGGACGCGATCATTTTAGACTTGTCAGTGCAAGACTGCTTGGGGGGAAGTGACGCGATCGCGATTCTGAAAGCACGATCGCCCACAGTGCCAATTGTGGTGCTGACAGATATTAACGATGAAAATACGGCGCTGTCGGTATTGCGATCGGGTGCTCAAGATTGTTTGGTAAAGGGAAGATTTCAGAGAACTCTGCTGGTGCGGGCAATCCACTACGCGATCGAACGTCAACAGATAGAAGAACAACTGCGCCAACAAGCCCAAAGAGAGCGACTTTTGGGCAAAATAATCGAAAACATTCGATCGTCAATAGACACGGTAAGTATTCTCCAAAATACCGTCGCAGAAGTGCGCCAATTTCTCAAAACAGACCGGGTTTTAATTTATCGCTGTCAGAATTCGGTGTCTCAACTCGACAGCGAAGAGCAAAAAAGCGCGATCGTCGATCGGGCCCTACGTTACCCTCAGTTGCGGCATTGCTACGGCTATTCCTTCTCTGGAGCAATCTCCCGACACTCTAATTCACAGTGCTGACTGCGCCCTTTATCAAGCGAAAGCTGAAGGCAAAAATCGCATTTGTCACGCAATTAGTAATCCTCAATCTTCCCCAGTGATGTTGTAAAAACAGATGTTGAAGTCAGAAGGAAGAGGGAAGAAGGAAGAGGGAAGAAGGAAGAGGGAAGAAGGAAGAGGGAAGAATTAAAAATTAGGAATTAGGAATTCGTAATTCCCTACTCGTAATTAGGAATTCGTAATTCGTAATTCGTAATTCCCTACTCGTAGCCCCATTCCCAATTCCCCATTCCCAATTCCCCATTCCCAATTCCCCATTCCCAATTCCCCATCCCCCATTCCCCATTCCCCATTCCNNCCAATTCCCAATTCCCCAATTCCCAATTACCCAATTCCCAAAACTGATCTTCCTCCTTCATTCTACCTTCGGTTGACGGAGCGGTATTTCGATCGCAAATTCCGTACCAATCCCTAATTCCGACTTGCACAGTAATTTTCCTTGATGTTTTTTAACTACAATCTCGTAACTAATAGCCAATCCCAATCCAGTACCTTTCCCAACAGGTTTGGTAGTAAAAAATGGGTCAAACAACTGCTGCTGCACAGACTCGGAAATGCCAACACCACTGTCTGCGATCGCAATCCGCACGCGCTCGCCCTGAACAACCTCCGTGCGAAGCTTAATTGTCGGAATTGGCGATGAATCGCCAGCCGATTTAAGAGTGCTTGCGCCTTCTTCTAAAGCATCGATCGCATTACTCAACAAATTCATAAACACCTGATTCAGTTGACCAGAGTAACATTCCACTTGCGGCAAATTGCCATACTCCTTAATTACCGAAATACCACGATAATCGCCTTTTGGCTTCAAACGGTGAGCCAAAATCATCAAAGTGCTGTCAATTCCTTCGTGCAAATTAACCTCCTTAAAAGCCGCTTCGTCCAGACGGGAAAAAGTCCGCAAAGACTTGACTATTTCCTGAATTCTATGGGCTCCTATCTGCATTGACTCCAGCAATTTTGGCAAATCTTCTTTGATAAAATCTAAGTCACTTTTCTGAATTTTTGCATCAATTTCTGCTGTGGATTCTGGGTAAGCAATGCGGTAAAGTTCCAAAATATTCAATAAATCATTTGTGTAATCTTTGGCGTAACTGATATTGCCAAAAATAAAGCTGACAGGATTATTAATTTCGTGAGCTACTCCAGCAACTAATTGACCCAAAGAAGACATTTTTTCAGTCTGAACTAGCTGAGCTTGAGTAGTTTTGAGCTGGTTAATAGCTATTTCTAACTGTAGGGCCTTCGAGCGTTCTCGTGCTTCCGATTCCAGCAAGGCTAACTCTGCTTGTTTGCGATCGGCAATTTCAGCTTGTGCTTGTTCAAATAGTGTTGATTGCTGGATCGCGATCGCCAACTGCACGCTAATTTGTTTGAGGCATTCCACCTCAATTTCCTGCCACCGGTGGGGAGCAGCGCAGTGGTGAGCAATCAGCAACCCCCACAACTTCTCCCCTTGCAATATCGGCACTACCAGATTAGCTTGCACCTGAAATTGAGCTAATAAATTAATGTAACACTCGGCAATACCAGCTTTGTGAATATCATCCACAGCTCGAATTCGACCGTGCTTGTAAGTTAAAGCATAGCTATCTCCAAAGCACGAATCTTTAAGAGTCATTCCCAGTATCTGAATCCAATTTTCCCCGACAGACTCCACAGCTACAACCCCGCTCCAATCGGGATTAAATCTATAAATAATTGTCCGATCTGTTTGCAAAAACTGCCGCACTTCTGCAACAGTTGTTGTTAAGATTTCTTCTAAATTAAGAGAGGAGCGAATACGTTCCAGTATCGCTACTACCAGCCGTTCTCGCTTTAATTGCTGTCGCAAGATGGCCTCTGCAAGTTTGCGATCGCTAATATCTTCAACAACGCTAATTATGTAACTCGGTTCCCCAAACGCATCCCGCACCAAAGATACAGTCACATTTGTCCAAACAAATGAACCATCTTTGCGAATAAAGCGTTTCTCAATGGAATAATTCAAAATTTCGCCAGCCAGCATTCGGCTTCCAGACTCGAGTTCCGCATCTAAATCTTCCGGGTGAGAAATCTCCGAAACAGTTCGCAACCTCAGTTGGGCTGCTGAGTATCCAACAATATTGCAAAACCCTTGATTAACCTTCAATAATTGACCGTCTAGCCAGACTTGAACAATGCCAATTGCCGCTTGCTCAAAGACAGCCCGAAATCGCTGTTCGCTTTCTCGCAAAGCAATTTCTGCAAGTTTTCGATCTGTAAGATCCATTGCGGTTCCAAATAGCCGCACCACCTCACCTAACTCATTATTAAGAGCCTGTCCTTTAGTATTGACATACCTGATTTCTCCGATCGGCAAACAGATACGGTGGTCGATGTCGCAAGCTGTCCCTTCATTCATTACCCTTTGCAGAACTTCTGTAAACCTTTCTCTGTCATCGGGATGAATTTGCTCTATAAGTTCCTCCGGCGTCGGCGGTAGGCCCAATTCTCGACCGTAAACTCGAAACACTTCCTGCGACCAACTAATAATTCCTGTGGCAAGATCGAATTCCCAATTGCCAATACGGGCAATTTTTTGCGCTTCTTGCAACTGAGCAGCAAGTTGTTGTAATGATGCGATTAATTGCGTTTTTTCAGCTTCGGCTGCAACGCGGCCGCTGATATCTTTATGAGTACCAGCCATCCGCAGTGGTGCCCCCCATTCGTCGTACTCTACCACCTTCCCCAGCGCCATAATCCACTGCCAATTTCCGGTTTTGTTGAGCATCCGAAATTCAACTTCATAGAGATCGTTGCGACCTTCTAAATAAGTTTGTAAAACTGACATCACCTTCAGTCTGTCTTCTGGATGCAGCAGGTTTTCCCAAGCTTTTACATTATTTTCTATTTCAGTTTCTGCATAGCCGAGCATTGCTTTCCACTGCGAATCGAAATAAGTTTCGCCAGTAGCTATACTCCAATCCCACAGCCCCAAAGAGCTGCCCAATACTGCCAACTGCAATCGTTCTTGAGAGAGTCGCAATGCCAATTCTGTACGTTTTAGTTCTGTGAGGTCGGCAATTATCGCCATCATTCCGATTGGTTTGCTATCGCTATCTTTAATGCAGTCAGCCCGCAATTGGGTTGCGATAATTTCGCCATTTTTATCTTTAAGTTCGATTTCACCACTCCAGGGCAAGCCTTTCCGCAACACCCTAAATAACTTCCTCAACTCTTGAGATTTTGCGTAGATTACTGCTGGGCCGCCGCTGTTATTTAGTTCCTCAACTGTATAGCCATAGCGCTGAATAAATGTTTGATTGTGATAAATTGAATAGCCGTCCAAATCTGCGATCGCGATCGCATCACTAGCACTTTCGACAGCTTGAGTCACCAGGCGCAGAGTCAGTTCGGCTTGTTTGCGATCGGTAATATCAAAAATCGCTCCATCCAGCCACAAAACTCGCCCTGCTGAATCATAACTTGGTCGGCCTGTTTCCGACATCCACCGCACCGCGCCGTCAGCACAAACAATCTGGTATTCTACATAGTAAGGCTGTCTGGACTCTACCGCTTCCCTAACTTTGCGATCGAGCATTGCAGTGTCTTCGGAGTGAACAATGTTAGCAAAACTCAAGCGGTGATTGCCGATAAAATCCCCAGCAGGGTAGCCACTAATGGCCTCAATTTCATCGCTAATAAATTCGATACTCCAATCAGTATCGTACTGACAACGGTAGATAGCACCAGGGATATTTTTAACAAGCGATCGCCATCTTTCTTCTAATTGCGACAGTCTAGCTTCGCTTTTTTGCAGCGCTAATTGTTTGCGCCTATCTTCAGTGATATCTCGGATTACACCCACTAAAAATTTACTACCATCGGTATGAGTAAATGCTGTTTTTTTCGTAGACAAAATGTGCTTTTCGCCCAGGTTGTCAGTAAATATTTCCTCGTTTTCGTTTTGTTCCCCTGTCCTAAATACCTGTTCGTCATTCTGCCAAAAAATATCAGCTTCTACTTTTGGCACAAAGTCATAATCTGACTTGCCGAGAAGTTCCTGACGCTGCTTACCGAGCAAATTGCAAAAAGCATCATTTACCAGTATCCAGCGGTGCTGTTCGTCTTTCACAAAAATTGGATCGGCAAGTGCATCTATCGTATAATTCAAAAAATTTTTACTAGCTTCCAATTGTTCTTGGACTAAAACTTTGTCTGTATTTTCTTGCCATTCTGCTTGCCGTTTTTGGCGGACAATCGCGCACCTGATCGTCCGCATCAACAACCGGCTGTCTACTTGTCTTTTCACCAGATAATCTTGGGCTCCTGCTGCAATTAACTCGACGGCTAGTTCTTCGTCGTCGGCGGCAGTTAAAATGACGATCGGAATATTTATACCGTAATCTTGCAGCCGGAAAAGAGGATTAAATTGTTGGCTGTTAGGTAGGGAAATATCTAACAAAATTACGTCAAAAATCTCGTTGCTTAAAATTTCTATAGCTGCGCTGAGGCGAACAACATTTGTCAAATTAATAGATTTTCCCAGTCTGCTTTCTAACAGCAGTTCTTGAATTAGTTCCGCATCCTCTGCACAGTCTTCAACTAAAAGAACTTTCAATCCAGGCGTCAAAGTTGGGTCAATAACTGATATCATTTTGCTAATTTTTAATAAAAAATAAGAGGGCAGTGCCCATTGGTGTCAACAACCAGCCTGAAACCCTTGATAAATATCGCTTTTACCTGAGTCTCGCTCCCCCTCGCATCCCCCTTAAGAAGGGAGTAGGGTGTGAGTAGGGGGTGACGAAAGATCGGACTCTTGTCCCCCCCTGATTAAGGGGGGTTAGGGGGGATCGGGAAGACTGTAGAAAGTAGACAGTAGACTGGTAATAAGTTTAACCTGGTTGTTGACACGAATGGGCAGTGCCGTCTCCCTACAGATAGAGGCTTTGCATAAGTCCTGGCAGTTTGCCATTCTAGCCAATTTCATCAAGCTTTCTGTTGTTTTGGCAGCACAACTGTAAACACGCTGCCCTTGCCGAGATTGCTGCTAATTGCAATCTCGCCGTTAAAAGGTTTTAAAAGTTCAATGCAAGTATAAAGTCCCAGTCCAGTTCC
>DPLL01000496.1:10075-26015 GCA_003542015.1 Microcoleaceae cyanobacterium UBA9251
ATATTTTTTCTTAATTTTATTTTTAAAATACAAATTTCCTTCCAATAGCTGAAGTTCTCGCTGCACTAAATCGTTAATATTAACAAGCTGCAAATCTTGGTTTTGCTCTTTTCTGCTTTTAATCATCAGAGTATCCATAATCTGATTGATTTTTGTGACAGATTGAATAATATACTTGGTATAATTATAAAATGAGTCTTCCTGAATTTTAGTCGCTTTTGTTTCAATCAAATCGACGCTAGTCTGGATCACTTGCAGCGGACTTTTTAGGTTGTGAACCATTCCTTGGGTCAAGCGACCGATGATGGCTGTTTTTTCCTGGTCGATGAGTTGCTTAGTTTTTTGTTCGATCAGTCTTTCCAGGTTTTGGTTGAGGTGGGCAAGTTCTGCGTTTTTCTCTTGCAGTTTTTTTTGCAAGCTGCGGATAGTCAAGTGAGTTTCAATTCGGCTCAATACTTCTTCGTGCTGAAACGGTTTGGTAATGTAGTCAACTGCTCCAGCCTGAAAGCCTTTTACTTTATCAATTGTATCGGAAAGGGCGCTCATAAATATGATGGGAATATCTCGGGTTGGCGGGTCTGCTTTCAAGCGACGGCAAGTTTCAAACCCGTCAATTCCCGGCATCATGATGTCCAAAAGAATCAGGTCTGGGTGGATATATTCAGTTTGCTCGATCGCACTTTCACCGTCGAGAGCCACTAATACTTTAAACCCATAATTCCTCAACAACTCGAAAAGTACGTCGAGATTTGTCTGGTTGTCATCGACAATTAGTATGATGCTTCTTTCGGAATTTTTGGGGTTCATAATCAAGGAGATAAATCAAGTTTGATAGTTGCGAGATCAATTCCGGTTGCACCGTCAGGTGATTGTTGACTGTTGACTGTTGACTGTTAACTGTTAACTCAAATTTACTATTCCGATGCTAGGGGATTTGATATGACTTGTGAGTTGAAATCGCAGTCCAATGATTTTGATTTGTTTGTCACAATCATAACTGTCAACTTACAACTTCTTAGCGATCGTTAATTATCCGACAAATGTTGCTTCAGAAAATCTCGAATTTGCTTAAGCTGAAATCCTTTAGCAAGTTGGCGCAAGTGGTGAACGAAAGGAACTAATTTGGGGTCAGAATTTTCAAGTTTAGTAATTTCCTCCAGAATAGCTTCAATATCGCCGATCGCAGCCGATCTTAACAGCGCCAAGACTGACTCCGAGCTAGGAGACTCGATCGCCCCGTCAGCAGCAGCCAAGTCTGATGATGGTTTGGGAGTTTGAGGTCTTCGCTGTTTGCCCGATAATCCGTCTTCGTAAATCCATTCTAGTGCCAAATGTACGCGCAACAATTCTAAAAGCTCGTTAGTTTCAATAGGTTTGGTGAGAAAGTGATCGCAACCTGCAAGTATACTCTCTTGTCTGGTAGTCTCGTAAACGCTAGCGGATAGAGCAAGAACAACCACATCTTTTAATTCCGGCAACTGTCGCAGCCGCCTGGTAGCTTCCCAGCCGTCCATTACGGGCATCAGTAAGTCCATTAAAATTAGATCCGGTTGAAATTCCAGTGCTTTGTGCAAGCAGTCTTCGCCGTCTATGGCTTGTGCTATTTCAAAGCCCAAACGAGAGAGTAGCCTGTGCAGCATGGCGCGATTTACTTCGTGATCGTCTACTAATAGCAGTTTGCGCCGCCGCCCGACAAAACCGACAAGTCGCCGTTGTTCTGGCGCAGAGGGCAGTTCAGAACACTGGGCGACTGCGGGCAAGTCTATATCCAACCAAAAAATGCTGCCTTGGCCCAAGGTACTTTGGACGTGAATTTGGCTGCCCATCATATTGACTATTTTTTGGCTGATGGAAAGTCCCAATCCGGTACCTTCAACAAAATTGTGACGATCGCCCACTTGATGAAATGGCAAAAATATTTCTTCTAATTTGTTCTGTTGGATGCCAATACCCGTATCTTCGATTTGAAAGCGAATTTTAGTGGCGGGGGGGGCCGCCGAATTTGCTGCTGTGAAGCTCGATCGCACTTTTCTGGTTTTTCGCGGTGGTTTCGACTCTTTCTCCGGTTCTAGATTCCCCGTCGAGTTTACTTTATGAGCGCTAACATCCGCTCCTATATTAGAATTAATTGCGTTTATTTTAGTTAAATTTTCCGTGGCATTCTCCACATAACCAACTTTGAATTTGACTCCCCCACTTTTGGTAAACTTAACCGCATTGCTGAGCAAATTAATCAAAACTTGTCGCAGCCTTTTTTCATCAGCTAAAACGCAGTCTGGCAACGGGGATAACTGCTCGAAATTAAAGGCAATTCCTGTTTGATCCGCTCGCATATGAAACAAGTCAGCAATACTTTTGATCAAGTTAGGAAAATTCACATCAGTCGGGGAGAGTTCCATTTTACTAGCTTCTATTTTCGCTAGATCTAAAACGTCATTAATTAGCATCAGCAGGTGTTCGCCACAATGTTGAACGTTAATCAGGCTCTCCTGCTGCTCCGCAGTTAAATTTTTATCCGGTTTGAGTAGTTGAATGTATCCTAAAATGCCGTTCAAAGGTGTCCGCAATTCGTGACTCATGTTGGCGAGAAAGTCACTTTTAGCGCGGTTGGCCGCTTCGGCGGCTTCTTTAGCTAGTTGCAGGGCGGCTTCTGCTTGTTTGCGATCGGCAATTTCAGTTTGCGCCTTTTGAAACAAAGTAGATTGTTGGATCGCGATCGCCAACTGCACGCCCAATTGCTTCAGACACTCGACCTCAAATTGCTGCCAGTTCCGGGGGCCCGTGCAGTGGTGGGCAATTAACAATCCCCACAGGTTTTCGCCTTGCAAAATCGGTACTACCAGATTAGCTCTTACCTGAAGCTGAGTTAACAGATTAAAGTGGCAGTCGGCGAGGCCAGCATTGTAAACATCATCTGTAGCTCGAATTCTGCCGTCTCTGTACAGGGAAACGTAGGCTTCGCCAAAACAGGGGTCGTAAATTTCCATGCCCGCAAGTGCCATGCAATTTGCGTCTACTGACTCGACAGCTATAAACCCGCTCCAATTAGGACTAAATTGGTAAATAACAGTGCGGTCTACTTGCAAAAAATGCCGCACTTCTTCGACAGTTGTGGTCAAAATTTCTGCTAAATTTAAAGAAGAGCGAATGCGTTCGAGCATGGCTACTGCTAGTTGCTCCCGTTTTAATTGCTGGCGCAAAGTTTCTTCGACTTTTTTGCGTTCGCTGATATCAGTAATTACTCCAATTGAACCGCTAAAATTGCCATTCTTATCTTTAATATTGTCGGCTCGAACCAGAGTTGTTACTGCTTCACCGTTCAGAGTTTTCAGTTCAATTTCGTCGCTCCATGACAAGCCGCTGCGAATGGTTTTATAGATCTGTTTGTAAATTTGAGGTTGGACGTACATCGCCTCGGCCGCATTGGTAAGGTTGAGTTCTTCAACTGTGTAGCCGTACCGCTGAATGAAGGCTTGGTTGTGGTAAATAGAGCGTCCTTTCAAGTCGGTAATCACGATCGCGTCGCTGGTACTTTCGACGGCTTGAGTGACTTGCAACAGCTCTAATTCTGCTTGTTTGCGATCGCTGATATCAGTCAGGGAACCCACCATCCGCAGGGGTTTTCCGGTGTCCCACACTGCTTGAGCCCTGGCGAGCACCCACTTGTAGCTGCCGTCTTTGCACAGCAGGCGATATTCAGCGGCGTAATTCGGGGTTTGGCGATCGAGGTAATCTTGGATAGCCGCTTGGACTCGCGAGGCATCTTCGGGGTGAATTCGCTCAGTCCAGTCGCTTTGAAGAGCATCAATTTCACTGTCTGAGTAACCGATGATTTCTTTCCAGCGAGCCGAGCGAAAAACTTCATTTGTTTTGAGGTTCCAGTCCCAAATTCCGTCTTGATTCCCCTTAAGAACTAACTGCCAACGTTCTTCGCTTTTTCGCAATTTTTCTTCTGCTTGTTTGCGCTGAATATGAGAACCCAACTGAGTCGCTACTGCCTGTACTAACTCTACTATACGGCCCTCTAGAGTCGATGGGCGGCGCTGGTAAAACACTAAAACTGCCAGCACTTCTCCCTCAGCGCGAATCGGTATTCCGAAACAAGCTTTCAATCCACTTTTTGCTGCCAGTTGCGATCGCGAGAAAACGGAATTTACGCAATTCGATATATCTTCTCTCCACTCCATTTGTTGAGTCAGCCAAATTCGCCCCGGCACTCCAACTCCCCGTGCAAATACAAACTGATTGCTTTCGTGTCCGAAGGCCTCTAAATTCTGGTCGCTAGCGTACCAACTTGGGCTGTATTCCAACACAGTGCCGTCCTCGGCGGGTATCCAAGCTTCGGCAAATTTCCAGCCGATCGCATTGCACAGCAACCGCAAAATATTGGCGAGAGCGCGATCGAAATCTGCCGACTGACTAATGGCTTGAGTTGCTGCTAGCAACAACTTAATTTCATCTTCTGTGTGCTTACGTTCAGTAATGTCAGTTCCCGTACCGAGAATTTGCTTTAATTGACCTGATGCTGTTTTCATAAATACAGTATCTCGGCTGACAATCCAGCGCCAAGAACCATCCTTATGCTGCACTCTGTATTCAAATTCAAAGATATCGCCTTTGCCACCAGTTTCTACTTGCTGTAAATAATTGGGCATTTTTATTAAATCTTCGGGGTGCATTAAAGTTGAAACCATCTCCACACCCATTGCCTGAATCTCTTCTAATGTATAGCCTAGAATGTGAACTATAGAAGCATTAGCATAAATAACTTTGTGTTCTCTCAAGTCGTAAACATACAAAATATTAGGACTAGCCTCAGCAATTATTTCGGCGAAACGTTGACTATCTTGCAGCTCTAGTTCGGCTTTTTTTCTAGCAGAAATATCGCGAACAATAGAAATAACTTCGCCACCTGCAAGCATTGTCAGCGAGAGTTCTTGAGGAAATTTTGAGCCGTCGCGGCGGCATCCTACTGCTTCGGTGCTGTAACAACCTTTCTGAACTAAAGCCGGCATGACTTCTTGCTCGAACCTTTGCATTTCTGCACCTTCGTAGAATATTTTGCAACTTTTGCCTAACAATTCTTCGGGAGAGTCGTAACCGTAGATTTTTAGTGTGGCTGCGTTGCAATAAATCAACTCTCCGCCAGCATTGACTATGCCGATGCCCTCGGAAGCTTTGGCCATTGCTGCTGCTTGCCTGTGGAGTGCGGACTCGGAGCGTTTGCGTTGAGTGATGTCGCGGACGATCGCGATAATTTCGTCTTCCGTGCAGAATACAATTCTCGCTTCAAAATCGCACACTTGGCCATTGACAGACAGTTGATATTCTACGATTTGAATTTCGCCATGATCGACAGCTTGTTTGTTGTATGACAATATTTTTTGGGCAAAAGCTGTCGGCAATATGTCTTGTATTTTTTTGCCAATAAATATGTTTTTCGGTACGAGATTGCGGAAGTTTTTTGCGGGTTTGAAGTCTCCCAAAGTGCCGTCTCCTCGGCAGCGAAACATGATGTCCGGTATGGCATTTAAAAGAGCGCGATTAGTGGCTTCGCTTTGGCGCAATTCTGCTTCTGCTTGCTTGTTTAATGTAACGTCGCGGGCAACTGCATAAATTAAACCTTCTTCAGCAAATGGCGATGCCGTCCACGAAAGCCATTTATAAGTACCGTCTTGGCAAAGATAGCGGTTTTCTAAGTTGATAACGGGGTTGCCACCTTTGAGTGTTTCCAATTCAGCTATGATTATTTCTCGGTCTTCTGGATGCACAAATTCTATCAAAGGTTTCCCTAGAAGTTCCGCTGTGCTGTAACCTAATGCAGTTTGCCAAGCGGGGTTTAAGCGTTTGAAATAGCCGTCAAAACCTGCAATACAAAGCAAATCTAGCGAAATGCTAAAAAAGCGATCGCGATCTTGCTGAGTTTGTTTGACTTCGGTAATATCCATCACCAAACCATCCCAAACTAGATCGCCATTGGCTTGCTTGGACGGTTTCGCTGCGCCTTGCAGCCACTTCACTTGGTCGTGGATAATTTGCCGCCACTGGTGTTGCCAAGGTTCCAGAGTCGTTGCTGAAATTTCGATCGATTGTTCAAAGCCTGTGAGGTGATCTGGATGAATTGTTTCATAAGTCAAATCTCTCTTGTTTTCTAGTTCTTGCGGTTCTAATTGGTAAAGGTTCTTGCTGCCAGAAGAAACGTAGGTAAAATACTTTCTACCGCCCGGTTCTACGCGGAATTGATAAATCATTCCCGGCACGTTGGCTACCATTTTTTTAAACCTAGCTTCGCTTTGTTCCAAAGCTGCTTGTTGGCGTTTGTACTCGGTGACATCTCGAATTGTGCCGACTAACATTTGACTGCTGTCAGTTGTTTTAAATACGCTTTTTTTAGTCGAGATGATGCGTGATTTGCCGGCGCTGTCTGTAAATTGTTCTTCTGTTTCATCAGGGATGCCAGTTCTCAATACCTCTTCGTCTTTTTGGAAAAACAATGTTGCTTTTTCTTGGGGCAAAAAGTCGTATCCCGACTTGCCTATAAGTTCTGGTCGCGGTTTTCCCATCAACTCGCAGAAAGCGTCATTTAATACAACCCAGCGGTGTCGCTCATCTTTGACAAAAATTGGGTCGGGAGTAGCATTAATCGTGTGCTTTAAAAACTCTTCAGATGTTTTTAATTGGAGTTCGTAGCGGTAGCGATCGCTCACATCCAAGACTACTTTAATCATCCGGTCGATCGCTCCCTCTGGGCTGCGGATGCAGCGCACCGAAACTCTAGTATAAACTATTTCTCCGTCTTTTTTACGCCACCTTTTGTCTAAAACGTAGCCGTCGCCAGTACCTGCTAAAAGTTTATTTAACTCATCTAAACTGGCTTGTATCTCTTCAGGAAAACTCAATTGCTCCCAATTCTCCTGCAAGAGTTCTTCGCGCTCGTATCCCAGCAAATCGCACAAAGCATCGTTGACTTCTAGCCAGCCGCATTTCTGGATTTCTGACGGGGAAGGAGGAGGGGCAATAATGGCGATTCCGACTAGGGAATTCTCGACTACCGAGCGATATTTGTCTTCACTTTTTCGCAAAGCTTCTTGATTGTGCTGTCGCTCAATTGCGTAGCGTATGGAGCGCATTAACAGTTCGCTATCGATTTTTCTTTTGACTAGATAATCTTGAGCTCCAGCTTGAATTGATTGCAGGGCTAGTTCTTCATCGTTGCGGGCCGTCAGTACAACTATCGGAGTATTTACGCTGTATTCTTGAATTTGTACAATTGTAGTTAACTCTTGGCTGTCGGGTAGGGAAAGGTCTAGTAAAATGACATCAAATTTTTCATTTAGTAAAAGCTGCTGCGCTTTGCTGAGACTATCTGTAGAGCTTACTGACAACCTTTGAGACACCTGTCGGCCCCCATTAGTTTCTAATAATAATTCTTCAATCAGCTCGGCTTCGGCCCGATTGTCTTCGACGAGAAGAACCTTAAAGCCGTTTCGCTCTGCGGTTGGGTTCAAAACTGATATCATAAATGCCCAGATTTTTATCGTAAAGCAGTCGTAGTAAGCATTATAGCATATAAACTATTCAATGCTGAAATATAGAATTGGGAATAGTTGAATCGATCTTTCCCATCAGATTCAGAACCCCCTAAATCGCCCTTTTCCAGGGAGTAGGGTGTGAGTAGGGGTTAACGAAAGACGCTCATTGTCCCCCTTTTTAAGGGAGTAGGGGGCAAAGCTATAGCCTTTCTCAGTAACAGTGCGGTGCACGCTTGATCGGCGGGCATAGGGCATAGGGCATAGGGCATAGGGCATAGGGCATAGGCCATAGGGCATAGGCCATACCTCGCCAAGATTGAGAACTGCTATAGGGGAGTTCCGGGACTAGAAAACACGCCCTAGCCACTGCCATGTTTTTACTTTTGGCACCCCAGAAAAATTTTCGCACCTATCTTGCATTTTGCTAAAAAAGTGATACTCTATAAATAGAGGCAACAAAAAAATAGATTAATGCAGCCTATGGCATAATCAGCGCGAAAATTACACTCAAATTCACTTGTACTAGCCGGGGATCAAACTTTTAGTGATGATCTAGAAGATGCTTAGCACGAGGACAAGCTAGCTGTCAAGGTCAGTTAATGATTGTTAATGATTGGCGGACAGGATACAGCTAACAACTCGCAACTCTGAAGTCAAGAGTTCTTAAGATTTCGAGATCATTTTGGCAACAAAACTACATCAATAAATTTTCCAGTCCTTAGACCGAACTGAGCTGAAGTTTAGAGGAAAAAGCAATGACGAAAAAATTAACAATTCATCAAGAAAAGCAGATTCAAATTCCCAAAGACAAAGCCTTAGTATTGTGGTTCGATGAAGTCGGCATCGCTGACATCTCCTTAGTAGGTGGCAAAAATGCTTCTTTGGGGGAAATGATTCAACAGCTAACTTCCAAAGGAGTGAATGTTCCGAACGGATTTGCAACTACAGCATACGCTTACCGCTACTTCATCGAGTCGGCGGGTTTAGATGCTAAATTGCGCGAAATTTTTGCCGACTTGGAAGTAGAAGATGTCAATAACCTGCGCCAAAAAGGCAAGCAAGCGCGGACACTGATTCTCGACACGCCGTTTCCGCAAGACTTGCAAGTGGCGATCGCCCAAGCTTACGAGAAATTGTGCGCTCTATACGGCGACAGTACAGACGTAGCAGTGCGTTCTTCCGCCACCGCCGAAGACTTACCCGACGCCAGTTTCGCGGGACAGCAAGAAACTTACCTGAACGTTCATGGTTACACCAGCGTGCTCGAATGCTGCCACAAATGCTTCGCTTCCCTATTCACCGATCGAGCGATTTCCTACCGCGAACTCCGAGGATTCGACCACTTTGAAGTCGCGTTATCAGTCGGCGTGCAAAAAATGGTGCGATCGGACTTAGCATCTTCCGGCGTCATGTTCAGCATCGACACCGAAACCGGTTTCAAAAACGCCGTATTAGTTACCGCCGCCTACGGATTAGGCGAAAACATCGTTCAAGGCACCGTAAACCCCGACGAATTCTTTGTATTTAAACCTACATTAAAACAAGGTTTTCGCCCAATTTTAGACAAACGCCTCGGCAGCAAAGAACTCAAAATGGTGTACGATCTTGGCGGTTCCAAATACACCAAAAACCTAGCGGTGCCGGCAACAGAACAAGATAAATTTGCCATTGAGGATGACGAAATTCTGCAATTAGCACTGTGGGCCGTACTAATAGAAGAACACTACTCCCAAGTGCGCGGAACTTACACCCCGATGGACATTGAGTGGGCAAAAGACGGCAATACTGGCGCATTGTTTATCGTCCAAGCGCGACCGGAAACAGTACAATCTCAAAAGTCTGCTACAGTTTTGCGGAACTACAAATTGCAAGGTTCCAGCGCAATTTTGGCAAAAGGACGCGCCGTTGGCGAAGCGATCGGACAAGGAAAAGCCCGCGTAATTTTAGACGTTCACAAAATCGCTGAATTTGAAGCAGGAGAAGTTTTAGTCACCAACAAAACTGACCCCGATTGGGAACCAATCATGAAAAAAGCCAGTGCGATCGTCACCAATTCCGGCGGCCGCACTTGCCACGCCGCCATCATCGCACGAGAAATGGGAATTCCCGCAATTGTCGGCACCGGCGACGCTACCAAAGTCTTGAAAAACCAACAAGAAATCACGATTTCTTGCTCGGAAGGGGAGGAAGGCAGAGTTTATGCCGGTTTGGTTCCTTTTGAAATTCAAGAAACTGCGATCGACAATTTGCCCCGCACTCGCACTCAAATTTTAATGAATGTCGGTAATCCAGAAGAAGCTTTTGGTTTATCAGCAATTCCTTGCGATGGTGTAGGCTTGGCGCGACTGGAATTCATCATTGCCAATCACATTAAAGCACACCCGCTGGCACTGATTCACTTTGACGAATTGGTAGATGAATCTGTCAAGGAAAAGATTGCTGAAATGACAGCACTTTACCAAAACAAACCCGATTTCTTCACCGACAAATTAGCCCACGGAATTGGTACAATCGCCGCCGCATTTTATCCCAATCCAGTAATCGTGCGGATGAGCGATTTCAAGAGCAACGAATATGCTAATCTTTTGGGAGGGCGGCAATTTGAACCCCAGGAAGAAAACCCGATGATTGGGTGGCGTGGCGCGTCTCGCTATTACGACCCGAATTACCGCGAAGCTTACGCTTTGGAATGCAAGGCATTGAAGCGAGTTCGGGATGAAATGGGCTTGACAAATGTGATTCCAATGATTCCATTTTGCCGCACGCCGGATGAGGGGCGAAAAGTGTTAGCTGAGATGGCGAAACATGGTTTAGTTAAGGGCGAAAATGGCTTGCAGGTGTATGTGATGTGCGAATTGCCTAGCAACGTCATATTTGCTGATGAATTCGCGCAAGTGTTTGATGGATTCTCGATCGGCTCTAACGATTTAACTCAGTTAACATTGGGATTAGACCGGGATTCTGCTTTAGTTGCCCACATCTTTGATGAACGGAATGAAGCTGTGAAGCGGATGGTGGAAATTGCGATTAAAGCCGCGAAGAAGTATGGCCGCAAGATTGGAATTTGTGGTCAAGCGCCTAGTGATTATCCAGAATTTGCTCGCTTCTTGGTTGAGTTGGGAATTGATTCGATTAGTTTGAATCCTGATTCGGTTTTGAAGACTTTGTTGGATGTTGCTAAGGTGGAGGGTGCGGCGACTGCGATGGATTTGGTGATGAATGTAGCGCAGGTTTCATAGAACACACCATAGCTGTTAGCCCCCCGACTTCTTTAAGAATTCGGGGGGCTGAATATTCTGTTGGTTAACTTAAAACTCAAAAGTTTCTGAATATTATGAGACAGCGACCGGGAACTTTCTAAATTTAAAACCGTCTGCGTTTAACTAATTTTCTTAAATCGATCGTCTCAATTAAAAAAATATTTTCAACACAAGCTTAGAAAAACGTGTTAACACCTATCCTAATTTTTTTCACAGCCTCGGATTTCCTTTCAGTTTAGGCGGTATCCGGTTGCATCGGAATGATTAAACCGCGAAGACGCGAATAGCGCGAAGCCAGAATTGCATCTTCTTCTTTCTCTTCTTTCTCTTCCTTCGCGTTCTTAGCGCCTTCGCGGTTCATTTAATCTTACTCCCTCAAAACGCGCCCCAGTAAATTGAAGATTCGCCCCTGGAATTTGTCACTTTTTTACTAACATTATCTGCTTGATTTTCCGATTCAGTAGCAGTGACAAGCGATGGTAAAGACCTAATTCGCAACTCGTTTAGCAAACTGTGAATATTGCGAGGCTCCGCATCAATAATGCTGGCTAGCGGTAGCAAATTTTTTACTGCATATTCTCCGAGTCTAGCGTTAACGCTTTCTGTTAAAAAGCATAGCATAATATATCGGCTACCGCTACTGATAATATGAAAAGTTTTATTAAATTCCTCGAAGTGTTGAGTGCCCGGTATATCTGTGGCAATTAGGGTTTCATCACTCAAAAATAAATCTACATTAATTTGACTAGCCGCCGAAAGTTTAGCTTTAGCCAGCCAGATTAAATCTAAAATTGGTTCGGATTCGCGATCGTGAAAAATCAACCGCTTCAAACCCGATCGAAATTCTGCTGAATTTAATGTATTTTGCCATTCTAGACACCAATCGCAGCTTTTGGTATTGCGAGAAGTTTTTACTTCTGTCGGGCGTTCTATTGCATCTTTTAGTAAAGAAAGACAGCCAACGGATTTAGCAAATTTAGCAGAAACTAGCTCGTGAAGTATCCGGTTGGGGTCAATATAATCTTTGCGCCAAGGTGCGTCGGGGATGAGAACTTTTTCCGCTGGACAAAGTGTGTTGTTCGCGGTAAGAATCGGTATATTTTTCACTGCGACTCCCTCTAACAACTGTTGGGATTCCAGGCGGCTAAGTACCTGAATCGCACAGTTTTTATCGGCTTCATTTAACGAGTTGTTGTGGTAACAGAGCCCTTCGGAAGCACTCAGGGTAAACTCCGTCGAAGCGTGGTACTCTTCTGCTAGTTCTGTGATGAAGTCTAAGTAGTCTTGTACGACGGGCGATCGCCTTTGTCCTAACAACTGATAAACTTCGCAATGAGCATGAGAACTAGCTATAGTTGTGCGACGATTTCCGAAAAACGGCACATCATCTAAAAAGGCGTGTTTCGGCTGCCAAAACTTGCCCGTTGACT
The DNA here is from genome assembly GCA_003542015.1 of Microcoleaceae cyanobacterium UBA9251. Classification (GTDB taxonomy): domain Bacteria; phylum Cyanobacteriota; class Cyanobacteriia; order Cyanobacteriales; family Microcoleaceae; genus Microcoleus. Next base: position 22,298 of record DPLL01000496.1, read on the forward strand.
CATCCCACAGACATTGGCGGTGAGCAAAACGCTGTTGAATTTGCCTATGGCGATCGCCGGAAATACCGCCTTTTACCAAAGTATCATAAAAATACTTGTAAATTGTCTTTACTGATTCTAATAGTATATTTTGAGTGTTGGATAATTTAATTATATCATTTTCGCCAAGTTTTATGATAACATCAAAATGTTCGATGACTGTATTTGGTTCGACAGGATCAAAACCCAGGGCATTCCTGATTTCTACCTTCACCAAATCCCGCTGAGGACGAGCAAATATGAGTTTTTGGCTAGCAACTAAACAAGCATCTTGAATGAAGCATAAATCTTTAGCACGGTAAAGTCTAGCTTCAGGTTTTGCAGCACCGAAATATTGGCTTAACTTCTCAGGATTTGCCTCGACAGGAAGCCAAGGTTTATCTACAAGTGCTTCTGGAAGTGTCTTGTTACTGTTAGCAATTCTGGTATTTTTTAGCACCTCCCAGTTGTCAACAATGTAGTTGAAAACAGCAATGCAGCTATCAGTAACAGCACTTGCACCAGATCGATTGGCGGTTTGAATTAGATTGTCAATGCAGGCTAAAATGTCATCGGGATTTGGATTTTGCCTCATTCCTAAATCGGAGAAAAAATTCAGCCAACTTTCAGAATCCAGGGAGTAAAATTCCATGTCTGGAATCGCTGCTACATTGCCGAGAATGTTTCTAACTACCTCACTTAAAGGATTGTAAATCAATTGAACCGATCGCAATCTCCTGTCACTACAACGTATCAGACGAGCCTTTTTCAACTCTTCCTGGAATCCCCAAGCATTTTCTCCTCCATTTTCTAACTCAATGCTGGCTTTAGTCAAGTTATCCCGAATCCAAGTTAGCGCAATTAACTGTTCTTCCGGCGAAAATGACGCATATTCGGGCAACAAACAGTCGCGAATCAGTCTCGCGCGGTTGAGTATTGGTACTTGCAAAAGTTGGAATAGTTGCAGCCATTCCCTAGATTTTCCGATGCGTAAAAGCCGCAAACTACCTGCAATGTCTGGCGGTTCATATCCGTCACCCGGAAGGTAGACATTTTCACTATTCAGAGAAACTATTTCGCCGGAAGTTGTCGGGTAAATTGGCAATTGGCGCAGCTTGTTTAGCCTAGTTTCATCGTAATTTCTTTGCTCTCGACTTGCCAGGAAATTGAGCAGATATGTATAATGCTTTTCGTTGTAAGGCGGCAAACCTCGATCGCGCCGCCAATATACTGTGTCTAGAATATCCTGGCCCGTGATACAATAGACTAACTGATTTTTGTGGCGATCGGCAAATAGTGCGATCGCGCCCTCAAGTTTTGCCGGTGCATTGACAAGTGTCGCCCCAAAATATTCTACCGCTGCAATTGTTTCCGCCTCAATTTTATCGCCGCGCAACAAAGGAGTATCAACAGTTCCCCCTTTATAAAGCTTACCATGATTTCCCGGAACCAGCGCTACTTTTTTCAAGTTTTCGACTGTTTCTTGCGACAGATGTCTGGGATGAATATTGTAAAAATAATTATAAACTAAAGTCAACCATTCTGCATTAGGCGGATGCGCTGCATCGGGATTCCAATCAATTTCTGACGCAGTTGAACCAACCACATTAACCAATTTATTCGCTACTTCCGCAGCAGTCATGTTTGAGATGCCATTTAGATTGTATCCCGGCAATAATTTAGTTAAATCTTGGTGCAGAAACCATTGTGGATAACTGGCAAAAATCTCCCTCTGCGCCTCATCTGCAATGTAAATAGTGCCGATCGCATTATACCCAAATACCTGCAAAGTATTGTCAGCCAGAATAGCTAGCGGCAAACCGCGCAAATCTTGGCATTTATCGCTGAGACAATAGCGCAACATATTCCCAATCCACTGCCTATTTCGGAGGCTTGGTTTCGGTGCATCCTGCAACAAAACTCCTAGGGATTTATTTTCGATTAAATGCTTTCGCAAATTGGCCGCAGTGAATGTTGGTAAAGGCAAACCAGCATCTTTAAAAGCAGCTAAAATCGATTCTGGCAAGGGCGGATTGGGAATATCAATATTATCGGCACACAGCGGTGCTAATAATTCATCCCACCACTTTTTTGAGGGTAGATTTTGAACTGTCGGAGGTGTTACCCATCTTGTCTCGTTAATTTGACCTTCAGTTACAATATGTTTGACAGCCGATCGCACAACTGGTTTGTGGTACAATAACTGCATAACAGAATTGGGCAACTCTTCCAGAGCTTTGCTAGTAGTAATTTTGCTAATCGGCCAAAATTCGTAAAATTCCTCTGCTTGAAACCGTCCGACATCTTGCACTAAATCGACAATTAAGTTAGCATAAGCATGGGACAAAACATGGCGCGCTAGTAGCCCATTCCAAATAGCTCTCGGCCGATCTTTTCCCGTTTGTCCGCTGTCGCTACTGAGGTTATCTCGCGAACTATTTAAGTTGAAAAAACCGTTGATGTGAACCGGCAAACCAGTTTCCAGAGGAAGCGGCAAAAAACAGTAAACTTTGCCGGAAACAGGCGACAGATTTCCCTCTGTACTCGCAGCACTAATTCTAGCAGCAGCACCAGCCCAAGGCAGGACTTTTTCTTGACTTTGGTGCATTGCTGCGATCACTTTTGCCAAATCGCCGCCTTCGTCTGTGCGAATTAAACTGACTATTCTCCAAGTAGACTTGATTGTGCGATCGCAACTAATCGTTTCTATCTCGTGGCGGTAAGAAACTGACACTAAACCGTCAGGATTGCGGCGACACAATTCCAGCAGTTTGTCGGGAGTATGGGGAATTGCATCGAGGAGTTTTTGCCGGGATTCTCGGACTTCTAGCGGATTTTTGGTAACAATCGCCAGAATTTCTTGTCTGGTTTCTTGACTGTTAGCCGGAATTTCATAAACTCGAATTTCTTGAACTGATTTCAAAAATAGCAAAAGTTCTTCACCAGACTGTCTCAATTCATCAAGTAATTCCTTGACATTTGATTCGGTAAAAGCTTGTTTGCGAATTTCGCTATTTTTGGCGCTTTCAGTTGTTCTCAAAGGTAGCCGAAACAGAGTACCTTGAAAGTTATTATCTCCAAATGGCAATCCTCCCGCTGCGTAGACTTGCATAAAATCGGGATATTTTTCATACCATTTAGCATCTGCCAAATTCCACTCGCGCCCCGGTTCCTGTCTCGAAGTTCCCGGAATCGCCGCACCGTGAGGGTCAAAAAAGATGATGCGATCGCGCGACACGAAACTGGGAAAATCTGTAACATGGTAAATTGCATTAAATCCGACACCAAACCTACCCGTTTTCTGTAAGTCTCGCGCTTTTTCGCTTTGTCCCAAACTGCGAATGCTGTCAAAATCTTTGTCTGCAAACACGCTATCGTTGTAGACTAACATCGCCGGCCCCATTAGCAGTACCATGCGATCGTCCGGCAAATTTTCGACTTGATGGTTGCGCCAATCAAGAGTTATTTCTACCCGCGTGGCTTTCGCATCGTCAGCATTTTGAATTAATTCCTTGAGAATCCCCACACCTTCGGGATAATCGCGGATAATTCCCCTCAATCTGGCGATTAAAGGTTCCGATTGATAGAAAGATTTTCCCTCAAGTTCGCTGTTGCTGTAAGTCATAGGTGTTCTGACGGCAGGAATTTTTAGGCGGTGGTTGGTGCCCTTCGACTACGTGGTCCCTGAGCGTAGTCGAAG
>DPLL01000232.1 GCA_003542015.1 Microcoleaceae cyanobacterium UBA9251
ATTCCGATGCTACCGGATTTGATATAAAAGGTAAGCGCAAAAAAACCATAGTACCTTGTACATACTATGGTTTTTTTGGCAATGACCTACTTATTACTGGTGTTTTTATGCCAAAACAGGCACCGGTTGTGGCCAACGTCCCATTACTTTACCAATCACCGCCAATTCTCCCATCAACTTATCGAACTGATCCGGTGTTAAAGATTGTGGCCCATCAGACAAAGCTTTTTTCGGATTCGGGTGCACTTCTATCATCAGCGAATCAGTACCAGAGGCGATCGCAGCAAAGGCCATTGACGGTACAAACTGAGCCCAACCGGTGCCGTGACTGGGGTCAACCATAATCGGTAAGTGAGTCAGAGTTCGCAACACAGGAACCGCCGACAAATCTAGCGTATTCCGCGTATACTGCCTGTCATACCCGCGAATTCCGCGCTCGCACAAAATCACGTTCGGATTGCCAGAAGCCATGATATACTCAGCAGCCATCAACCATTCTTCAATGGTGGCGGAAATGCCGCGCTTCAGCAAAACTGGTTTGTCTTGAGCTCCGACTTTTTTCAACAGTGAGAAATTCTGCATATTTCTCGCCCCGACTTGAACCACGTCGGCCACTTCGACGATCGCACTTAAGTCCGCCGCATCCATAACTTCTGTGATAATTCCCAAACCGCTAGCTTCCCGCGCCGCAGCTAGCAATCCCAAAGCACTCTCGCCGTGGCCTTGGAAAGCGTAGGGGGAAGTTCTCGGTTTGTAGGCTCCACCGCGCAAAAATTGAGCACCAGCAGCTTTAACGCGCATTGCCGTTTCAACAATCATTTCTTCGTTTTCGACGGAGCAAGGGCCTGCTACAACTGCGATCGGGTGATGCAGGCCGATCGTCACAGTTCCTAAAGGAGTCGCAACTTCTACGGCGCTGGGTTCTCCTTGGCGGTACTCCAAGCAAGCGCGCTTGTAGGGTTTTTCCACTCGCAGCACTTCCTCAATCCAGGTGCTCATTTCGCGCAGTTGCATGGGTTCGAGCTCGGCGGTGTCGCCTACTAAACCCATGACTACTTTGTAACGCCCGACTATTTTTTCTGGTGTCAAACCCCAGTTAGTGCGGAGATCTTCGTCTAGGCGATCGATTTCGGCTTCTGGAGTGCCGGCTTTCATTACAATAATCATCAGAAAAATGGGTAGAAACCCCGTCTTTTTAGGACGGCTTTACAGTTTTAGCGCTACTGCCTTGGGGTTGCTGGACTTGGTGTACTTTTGTAATGTACTTTCGACGGGACACTTACCGTCTCAAGTTTGACAACCCTGTACACATAGCGTTTTGCACGGGTTGTGCCTCCCTTACGGGGTAATGTTAGCTTCGACCTGTTACAAGAGCTTTTTAGGCTTGCAACACTGTTCCAGTGACCTTAGAACTGTTTAATCACAAGCGACAGAGCGGGGGACTAGCTACGCATCCGCCCGGTGTCGTGACTCAAATAACGTTTACCCAACGATCGCGTTGCGGTGGTCTGGTCAGGATGGCTTGCTAGATTTCTCTTACAAGCCTCATGCCGTCAGGGCTGAGGTTCCTGACTACAATAATCATATTTTTTCCTTTTTTTTGCTAGATTTGTTGCGCTAACACACGCATTATGCCACGGATGGAATCAGAAAAATAGATATAAGGGCGATCGACTTGTTTGCAGTAAGGACTTTTTTGACTCTGCGCGGGGCGGTTCAGAAACCGGGTTTCTGCGTAAAATCTCGTGAAGATGCGTCAATTCCCAGAGAAACCCGGTTTCTTAGACTCAGCGCGCTAACTTTTTGGTTTGGCGGCACGCCACGCTTCTCGCATCCGTCCAAAATTAGTATTGAATTCTTCCCACCCCAGGCTGCTTCCTGGAACTTCTTCATCCCAGGAAGCTGAAAGCAGTCCGTAGCTCAATCCCAGAACGCCTAGACCAAAACAGCCCATACTTACTAATAAGACTGCTGTGTTGGGTAGGTCAAACAAGCCCTTGCTGACAATTAAATAACTCACAAAAAATGTGGAAATTCCCAGGAGTGTCGGTAAGCCACAAAATAAGGCTATGCGCGATATCATGCGTCTGCTGACTGCTTCTGGGATGGATTGCGCCTGCTTGTCTGTTTTGTTGGCTGTGGGCTGCTTGTCTTCTTTGACTAGGTTTTCTTGGGGTTCTGCGGGCTTTTTGGGCGTTTTTTTGCGATTTGCGATCGGTTCAAACGGTAAGCGCTGGCGGGGTGGTTCGGAGGACATATTCTATCTCTAACCTGAAATCTCGAACTTTTATTCTATAAGTCTTGGTGTTTGTCCAAGGTTAAGGAATATTGTCGCAAATTTTGGTCTTGCTGTTTAGCCGCGAATGCCTAGACGAGCAATCAATGCTTTGTAGCGATCGACACTTTGCTTTTGGATGTAGGAGAGGAGGCGTTTGCGACGGCTGATCATCAGCATCAGGCCACGGCGGGATGCGAAGTCTTTTTGGTTGATTTTCAGGTGGGCGCTGAGTTTGCTGATGCGATCGGTCAACATCGCGACTTGCAAGTCGGCTGAACCGGTGTCGGTTTCATGGGTTTGGTATTCGCCCATGATTTCTAGTTTGCGCTGTTGTGTAAGTGCCATGAATTGAATTTATGTTTTTTTGTACGATTGTCACAATCTGCAATTGTACCACACCGAAAGTGTGAAGGACGATCGCTGCCGGATCGAATTTGTGGGCTCAAAGGTCGATCGAGCCTGACATCGATTATCGGCTCAAATAGGCGATCGCCTCTCGTATCCAATCATCAGAATTACCTTTCTTCGACAAATTGCCGTCTTGACTGAGGGTTTGCAGCGCCTGTAAGACTTCGGCCCCAGTATATCCCAAAGCCAGCAAAGTCATCTCGACTTCTTCTTGAATCGCTGCGGGCACTCCGGCGGGAATTGATGCTGTCAAACCTGCATCCTGTCGCCATTCTGAGAGTTTACTTTTGAGTTCGAGGGCTAAACGTTCTGCGGTTTTGGTGCCGACGCCTGGGGTTTTGGAGAGGATGCGGGTATTGCCGCCGACGATTGCTTGGACTAAATCTTGCAATCCTAGAGTATCTAAAAGTGCGATCGCCAGTTGAGCTCCAACGCCACTAACACTTGTCAACTGGCGAAATAAATCCCGTTCGGCGGCGCTGCCAAAACCGTACAATAGGATTTGGTCTTCCTTAACTTGCTGGTGAGTAAAGATTTGGGCGATTTCGCCGGTGGGCGGCAATTGACCGGTGACGCGGGGCAAAATTTGGATTTCATAGCCAATTTGATTGACTTCGAGAGTTAGGATGACGCGGTTGCTGCCTTTGGTGATATCGGCGACAGTGCCTTTGAGATAGCTAATCATAAAATTAATAATACACGGCTCCTATATGGTAAGGTGCGTCGCCTTCTCTAATCTACAAGTTCCATTCAAGATCTCATATCGTTTCCGGTTGCATCGGAATGATTTAACCACAGAGGCCACAGAGAACGCAGAGGGAGATAAGAGAAATGAATAATTCCGATGCTATCGGAAGTGATATCACAGCGACGCACCCTACCAATTAGAGTCGCCTTCTATAATCTACAAGTTCCATTCAAGATCTCACAGCGACGCACCCTACCAATTAGTAAGGTGCGTCGCCTTCTATAATCTACAAGTTCCATTCAAGATCTCACAGCGACGCACCCTACCAATTAGAATTGCGAATTTCTCAATGCGTACCTCACTTCAAAATAAAACCGCTAGAGATCGATTTTGTGATTTTCAAGTCAAAATTAGACGCTCTTTAACTAAAGACAAATCGACCTTGCCAAAATTTACCACAAAAGCCACATTCAAATTTTCCAAAGATTTGATGAACCACCTAATCTCATTATAACCTTTACCTTCATAGTGATTGAACAAAATAGAAAATCGTTTTTCCAAATCCGGTTTAACTTTGCGGGAAAGCAGTACAAGTTTAAGCATTAAACCCATTGTTCTGCTGGGGCCGAGGTTGTACACCAAGTCGTAAAAAACGTAGTGGCTGGGATGTGTAAGATTTTCTACTACTAAAAAGTTGAACAATTGATGACAAGTCCGAACTAACAATAAATTATTTAACTTCACCGAGTCATTTTCTGGGAATGTATTTCTGATGTGCTTGTACAAGCGAGAGTTAAATAGACGCCCGCCGTATTCTGGTTCGACAGAAGATATTAAATATTCATACAAATTAACTTTAAACAATTGATAAGATGGAGTGTTTCTGGCATCTCTCAGGAAAAAATGAGCTGCTTCTTTATAGGTGCGATCGCCTGCTACTTTTCCGGCAAATTCCCTGACAGCTAAGTGCAGTTCCGCGTCCTTCAAAAGTGTCGGATTTGCCGCCCGCTCCACAATTCCGATCTCTGTATTTCTCGGCTCAACTAAATAATTTAAATATTCAGATAAATTCCTTTCAAATTGCCGTCTTCTTTGAGCTTGCAGGCGTTTGATGGTTTGTTTGTCTTCCTCAATGCTGTCCTTGCTCAGCAAAGAATGACCGTATAAATAAGGATAGCGATAAATTAATTCGCCCAAGGCACAATTAGACTCTTTTTGGTGCGGTTCTAGCTCTTTTTCTAGGGCTTTCACCAAGCGCTCTAAAGTGACAAATTCTTCACTTTTGGTAAATAAACTTATTTGCTCCTGCAACCGCTTGACTATATAAAATTCCATCCCGAATCGGGGAGAATTATGCTTAAATAAAGCCAGTAATTGAGCGATCGCCCCTTTGTATTGTAAGTGCAACTGCCAGCGGTTGATCGGGATGTAGCAGCAGCGGTGGAGGATATATTTAAAATCCTGATCCGATCGCTTCACAGAGACAATACTGTACAAAGTTGCTTCAATTTCTCGATCGGGATAGCCCATACCGTCGATAAATAGCTGCCGGAATCGTTCGATCACCTGTGTTGGCGATTCTTTTTGCACGCAGTCGGCGATGTGAGCGTACAATCTCTGCTCGTTGCTGCTAGCTGGAAGAATGTCTAAAGGAGGCAGACTGAGAATATTACTATCTGCACTGGTGTCTACAACTTTTGTGGCAACGACTTCTGGTTTTCGAGGCAAATCTCGATCGGGATACAAGAACCAATAGTGTTCTTGACTGAGTTGTTTATTCGCCGCCCAATCCCAAGCTGACTGCAAACTTTCACCAGTTAATAACAGCGATTTATCTTCGCGATCGGAAGCCAGCCATGCTGTCAGTGCTTGTTTGTACGGAGCCAGATTTCCCAATTCCTTTTCCACCCAAAATAGATTAAAAACTGACTGATAAATTAGGTTGCCAACTATTAATTTACCTTGAGATTTCACCACCAATCCTGACATTTCCAATTCCCTTTGTTCGGGAGAGTAATCGACAGAGACTCCCTCGGTTTTTACGGGTTTTTCAGGCCCCTTCGGTGGCAAAATTTTCTGGTACTGCGCTAGCAACCGACTGGGGTCACATTTTCCAGATAAAATCCGTCCGCGAATTGTCCTCAAATGTTCTGGATCGTCCCAATCTTCCCAATTTTTAATAATTCTGGTTTTCACCAGTTTTTCCACCTGCTGGGCTTCGGAATTTCTGCCTATAAAAGACCCATATTCAAGTACCAAGTAGCAAAGCTTTTGAGTCAAAAATGGTTGACCACCCGTCCAAGCTAATATTGCTTGGAGCACTTTTTGGGGGCGAAAAGCTTTGAGGGCTAATCCTTTTGCAAGCGGCAAACTTTCGTGCAGTTGAAATCGGCTTAAATTAATTGCCCTTCCAATCTCAAAAGGATTGCAGCTTTGCTCTGGCATCAATTCTGAGGGGGATGCTGCTCCCAGAACCGCAAAAGTAAGGCGTTGGTATTCTGGCTGAGTGGCTCGCTTGGAGTAACAAGTTCCGAGCCAAGCAAAGAAATCATTGACACTGAAATTTAAGCTGAGGATGCTGTCAATATCATCTAGGAAAATTACTATATTTTGCGAAACTGACTTGAGCAGAACTTTTTCGATAAATATATCCAATCGCTGTATCGGGGATAGTAATTCGCGATCGTTCCACCACTTGATGGCATCAAACCTATTGGTGAGGAGCAAACTAGAGGCGATGCGGTACATGATTCCCGCATACCATTTTTGGGGGGAGATATCTGGGCTGCTGATGCTTCTCAAGTTAATGGTGGCAAAAACTGTACCTTCTGCTTGCAACCTTTTCGCGGTTCGCACCAGCAGGCTGGACTTTCCCATGTGCCGTGAACTCAGCACATAGCAAAATTGTCCGGCTTTGATAGCTTCGTAAAGTTCGTCGTCGGCCGGCCGCCTGACATAGGTGGGGGCACCAGCAGGCAGATATTCTCCGACTTGATATTGATAGGTTGAGTTTACTTCCGCCGTCACCTGCTGCTGATTAATCAAGACGATGCACCTCTATTTTGTCCGATCGAAAAGTTACAAATTGCAATTATTGCCAGTTGACTAGGGTGGAAAATTTTTGTGCTTTTTTCTCCATTATGTACTAACTCACCGTTCTTGTTCTCAATCTTGATCGTATCTTTGCAATCCTAAATCTTCCGATCGAGGGTTCTTACCCCTCGCCCCTTTTTGTTTACACTTATTCACAGAGTTGCGTGAATTTTCACTCTCGCCCGATCAAGAACCCCAAAATACCTTTGTGTTTACATTTTTTTCTAATAATATAGCAGTCGCCCTTGGGAGCAAAATTGCTGAAACCCTTAATAGTTAAGCATCCTACTCCTGAATCCTGAATCCTGAATCCTGAATCCTGACTTGGGCTATAAAACTCGGCGATTGAAATCGCTACTACACAAACAAAGTCCCCGCAGAGGGGGACTAATAATAATACCAAATTCAGTTAACAATTATTGTTGTAACTATTGTTGTTTGAGCTGTGGTTGACTGATTCCTAGCTGACTTTCCGCCCGATTTTTTGCCTCTATTGCCGCTCCGTAATCCGGTTTGTAGCGAATTGCTTTGTCATAGGATGCGATCGCATCTTGGTATCTTTTTACTGCCACCAGGGCATTACCGCGACTGTACCAGGCTTCCCAGTGGTCTGGCTTGACATAAACGGCTTCATTGTAAGAGGCGATCGCATCTTCGTACCGCTTTAAATTATATTGTGCATTGCCTCTATTGTACCAAGCTTGAGATTCTTTCGGGTTTAAATCAAGGGCTTTGCTGTAACATTCAATAGCTTGTTCGTATCGGCGTAATTCGTGGTACGACCAGCCTAAATTGTACCATGCTTGATAATAGTCTGGTTTTAATTTAACAGCTTGTTCGTAAGCTGCTACAGCTTCTTCATGCCTCCGCATTCTCAGCAAAGCGATGCCTTTACTGTACCATCCTTGGTAAAAATTTGGTTGGAAGCGCACGGCTTTCTCGTAAGCTTCTAAGGCTTCTTGATTTTTGTTCAATTCTAAAAAAACATTACCTAAATTATACCATGCTTCAGGGTTATCTGATTTAATTTCGACTGTTTTCTGATAGGATTGTACGGCTTCTTCATACTGTTTTAAATTCTGGTAAGCTTGTCCCTGATTGTACCAAGCTTGGTACAAGTTTGGCTGAAATTTGACGGCTTTTTCGTAGGCTCCGATCGCTTCTTCGTACCGCTGCGAATTTAACAGTGCATCGCCTCTTCCTTGCCACGCTGGGGGATAGTCTGGCTGGATTTTTAAAGCCTGTTCAAAAGAGGCGATCGCCCCTTGAGGCTGTTGCAATTTATCCAAAGCATAACCCCGTCCAGTCCAAGCTTCTAAGTATTCCGGCTTTAATTCTATTGCTTTGTCATAGGCTGATTGCGATTCTTGGTATTTTTTGAGTTCATACAAAGTTTTAGCTTTTTCTTGCCAAACTTCCGCGTAATCTGGTCTCAGATTAATGGCGCGATCGTAAACTTCCAGAGCTTCTTCAAATCGAGTTAAATTGTAAAGAGTATTACCTCGGTTATGTAGCTCAGTGGCATTAGCAGAATTCAGGGTATTAACAGCATAAATGGATGCTAGAATAGTGATGCCAACTAAACAGGCGATCGCCGAAATTTTCAAATACAGTTTGCTTCGAGACTTGGCCGGCTTATTGGGAGTAACAACAGGAATCAATACAGGAATAGTACCAGCGATAGAAGTTTTACATTCTTTAATAGCTTGCAACGCTTCGGCGGCACTCGAATAACGCTGCCGAAAATCGTAGCGCACCATTTTATCTAAAACCTTAGCAAATTCAGGACTGACTGATGCTTTGTTCTGCCAAATTATCTCTTCTGTGTCGGGATCTTTTGGTAATTGGTGGGGAGTTATGCCGGTGAGACATTGAATTGCGATCGTACCTGTGGCATAGATATCGCTGCTAAGTTTCGGGTTGCCGTGAGCTTGTTCGCTAGGCATATAACCGGGAGTACCAATGCTCACGCTCAAGCTATTTTTAGGCTGAGGATTGGTAATGTGAGTCGTGATTTCTTTGACTGCACCGAAGTCAATTAAAACTAATTTTCCATCTCGAACTCTCCGAATTATATTGCGGGGATTGACATCGCGATGGATGACATTTTGCTGGTGTACGAAGTCTAAAATTTCTAGAATTTCCTGCAAGATAATAATCACTTCATCTTCCTTCATACCGGCCGCAGTTGCAGCCGCTGCAACTGGTATAATTTCTTGACTTAAATCGTGACCTTCTATAAATTCTTGAACGAGATAAAACTCTTGATTTTCTTCAAAGTAAGCAAAAAGTTGAGGAATGCGATCGTGATTTCCCAACTTGTACAAAACTTGCGCTTCGGTATCGAACAAACGTCTAGCTACCTGTAAAGTTTCCGGATCAGTTGCTTGGGGTTTGAGTTGCTTGACGACGCAGAGGTGATTTCCTGGTAGCTGCTGATCTTCAGCTAGGTAAGTTTGAGCAAATCCGCCACCTCCCAAGTGACGGATAATGCTGTAGCGACTACTGAGTGTGATTCCAAGCATGAGATTTACCGGTGGATTTCCTAGTCTTTCTCCCCTCTCGGAGTCAGACAGGGGTTGGGGGAGAAGTTTTGTATTTTGTTAAGTATAACTAATTCGCGATCGTTTTTATAGCATAAACTGTGTAAAATTACAATAAGATTCTGCCGACAAGTTGCAAAAATATCGGCAAATCATATTAATTGTGACAGTCTATTCGTAGGGTGCTTATGCACCTTACTGTGACTATAGCAGTTCTCAAGCTTTGTGAGGTATGCCCTATGGGAAATAATTACGAATTCCGAATTACGAGTTACGAGTTGAC
>DPLL01000230.1 GCA_003542015.1 Microcoleaceae cyanobacterium UBA9251
TTACAACTCTGTCAAACCTGAAAACTTATTCATTTAAAGAACTTTGTGAGTGTGTTCGTGTTGTTTTACATTGTCTTCAGTGCGAACAACGCGCTGGGTATTGAGAACTCTTTTGCGTTCTAGGGAATAAGAAAAGTCGCTGCGAACTGTTCCCAAGGGGATGTGAGATTGAGCTTGCGGGCGGATTTTGTAAGTGCGGGCGGCCGCGATCGCCCGAAAGCCAAATTCTTCGCTAAACTGAGCTGATGTGGGGAATTCGGGCAGCATTTTGGGTGATGCGCCGTCGAGCACGGCCCCTAAAGTTGTCCCGCAAATCATTTGATAAGATGTGGGAATTCCCTTGACAATTGCTTCCAAAGCTGCTGAGGGGATAGCTTCAATTACTTGTACTTGGAGAACTTCACCTTCTTCTTTCACGAAGCAAGTGGCCAAACCAACTGCTACATAGTCGGAGGTGCAGAGATCGGGAGCGTTGGGATAAACTGTTGCAGTTGCCATATAAAATCTTTTGAGTGGGAGTTCAAAACCTGGAGCGAAAAGTCAAACCGCTGAGAGTCGATCGGACCTGTGTGTCGATCGTACCACATCAAGCTAGATGCCGGATAATTCGGCAAGGATTCCCCGCAGCCACGACGTTTGCGGGGATATCTTTGACAACAACACGGACTGCACCGATCGTGCTACGATCGCCGATCGTAACTCCGGGGCAAATAATACAGCCGCCACCAATCCACACATTATTGCCAATATTAATCTCGCTGGCGAGTTCTCTGCCAGAAAGTCTAATTTCCGGGTCAATCGATTTTAGATTTTAGATTTTAGATTTTAGATTTACCCCACGTATAAATGCGGGGGCTTGAGGATTTTAGATTTGGGATTTTGGATTGATTCCGTCCTGAGTCCTCGAAGGAATNNCACCTTTGAAATTATTGGTCAGTGGGGTGAAAAGCCGTGTAAATTTGCACTTGTGGGCCGCACAGTAAATTTTCGCCGATGTTAACTCGATTGCAGTCGAGAATCACGCAGCCAAAATTCATGTACAAGCCATTTCCAGCATAAATATTGCTCCCGTAGTCGCAGTAGAAAGGTGGCTCGATTTCAATTTTCGGGCCTGTGGCACCGAATAATTCGGCGAGAATTTCTAATCGCTTGGACGGTTCGTCTTCCCAGGTATAATTGTAGATTCTGGTGAGGCGACGAGCTCGCTGGCGTTCTGCAATCAATTCCTCATCGGTGGCTAAATACAACTCGCCGGCTAACATTTTCTGTTTTTCGGTTTTTTCCATAAAATTTAGCAACATTCCTCAAGCTACAAACTTGCTGCTGTAGGGTGCGCAGTGCGCACCGGAAATTCTGCGATTTTAAAGCGAAGGTTTTGACTGCAAACAAACAGCTAAATCCAAATTGGCTAATTGCTCAAAAGCTCGATCGATCGCACTTTTCCCCCGCAAAAAACCAGTATTTGCGCCCGGACAAATATAATGTAGAGTTTCCGGCGAAAATCGATCGATGATTAACTGAACGCTGTTAATTTGTCTGGGCCAGTGAAAAGTTTTCCCTGTCCGCAACGGTTCTGGGCTACCTTCTCGGTTGGGGAGCAAGTGTCGGCCCGCAAACAGCACTCCGCCATTGCGGGTATCATAGAGACAGGAGGAACCGGGAGAGTGGCCGGGAGTCCAAAATGCGAAAGTTCGATCGCTTAGGGCAAATTCTCGCTCAAAAGCCGTCACCTTCAATCCCGGTAGCAAATAAGCTTCCTGCTCTTGGATCATGATATCGCAGCCCGTGTCTGACTGAATCTCCCGCGCCTTGCCGATCGCGCCACGGTGGGTGAGAAACAGCAGCCGCACGCCGCCACGTTCCCGCAAAAAGGTTTGATTAGTTTCATCCCAAGCGGGACAATCCACCAGGATGTTAGTTTGGTTTTCTACAATGAAATAAGCAGTCGCACCCAAGGTATCCCGGTTAGGTGGGAAAGCAAAGATATTTTCCAGTACGGGCTTGGGCTGTTTGGAGACGGAACTCTGTTGTTTCAAGGAAGTATTGAGAAGGGACTGAGATAAATATTATGTTGTTTTTATTATGGTTGTTCGTATTGGGGCTCATCTCCTACTATTTGTTGGAACAAAACATCAGTCGCATCACCACAACTCCGGTGTGGCTGCTGTGGCTGGTAATCATGTCGCCGGCACTGATTTGGAGCGCTTGGTTGTTAGTTCACGGCGCGAGCAAAACTGCACCGCCAGAGTGGCTAATTATACCTTTTGTNNTTCTTGCAAAATTTAGAATTTCGGCCGCAGGCGGTGATTTGTCGCGGACAATTGCGGACGAACCCGGAGGCGGCTTATCAGGCTGTTCGGGAGAATGTCGAGAGGCATTTTGGCGATCGCTTTTTAGTAGTATTTCAAACGAGCTTGAGCGGTCAGCATTTTTTTGCCATAGTTCCCAATCCCAGCTACCAAAGGGGCGAAAATCCTGTCAAACCTGAATCTTTGACAAGACCATTTTTTGCTTTAGCTTTGTTGCTAATTACGCTATTTACAACCACAATTGTGGGGGCGCAAATCGCCGGAGTTAGTGAAAAAGTTTTACAGTCTAACCCGTTAATGTTAACGAAAGGTTTGCCTTATGCGCTCGCCCTCATCACAATTTTGGGAATTCACGAATCGGGACACTATTTAGCTGCCGTATTTTACAGAATTCGGACAACTTTGCCTTATTTTATTCCCGTTCCCTTTTTCCTGGGAACCTTTGGCGCATTTATTCAAATGCGAAGTCCGGTTCCCAACCGCAGAGCTTTATTTGACATCAGTATTGCCGGGCCATTGGCGGGTTTTGTAGCAACAGTGCCGTTGTTAATTTGGGGCTTGTACCACTCTAGGATTGTACCGCTGTCACCGAAGTCAGGAATGTCAAATTTTGAGTCTTTCAATCCCGATTTTTCGCTGCTGATGACTCTGTTGAGCAAGTTAACTTTAGGCGGTGCTTTAAATACAGAAACTGCGATTAATTTGCATCCGGTAGCAATAGCGGGTTATTTAGGTTTGATCGTGACAGCGTTTAATTTAATACCGGTGGGACAACTCGACGGCGGCCACATCGTTCACGCGATGTTCGGTCAACGGGCAAGTATGGCGATCGGGCAATTTGCTAGACTTTGTATGTTGCTGCTTTCTTTCTTGGAACCGGGTTTGTTACTGTGGGCAATTATTTTGTTTTTGATGCCGCTCAATGATGAACCGGCGCTGAACGATGTTAGCGAATTGGATGATTGGCGGGATTTTGTGGGCTTGGTGGCGATCGGGCTTTTGTTAATTATTTTGTTACCCGCGCCCCGGATACTGGTGCAGTGGTTGAATGTTTAGTCTGAAGAATGGGAAGGGAAAGAGCAAGACGGAAAAGGTTGATAAATCCTAGGGACTTTAGCATTTATCAACCCGCTCTTTCTAGACGCGATCGCGACTCAGCAGCAAAATACATATTGTTAAAAAATCCTAATAAATATTGACATTGAGACCATAGATGTGTTATAGCTGTTCAGGATTACGAGATAGATTCACCCACTGCAAGTGCAGCCCTAAGTGCTATCCGCTAATCACTGGACAACAGTGGATAAGGTAGCCAGTCTAAGCCTTTAACTAGGCTACGTTAGCAGGGTCACGACACCTACGGGTGCTTTCGAGCCTGTAGCTCTGTCGCCGGAGATTAAACATCTTTATTTAGCTAAGGAAGTGTCTCCGGCACGACAAGCCCCGCTAACATTGACGAGGAAAACATAACCTGAGTAATCAGAGGACTTTTATGTCTAACTTTGTGTTCGTTCTAGATACCAACAAACAACCGCTTGATCCAGTACCGCCAGGACAGGCAAGACGATTATTGAACCTACAACAAGCGGCTGTATATCGCCGTTACCCGTTCACGATCATCCTGAAATATGCAGTTTCAGACCCGCAAGTGCAACCTGCTCAATTAAAAATTGATCCAGGTTCCAAGACTACTGGGCTAGCAATTGTGCAGGGCGATCAAGTGATCTGGGGTGCGGAATTAACCCATCGCGGGCAGCAAATTAAAAACGACTTAGAATCGCGTCGTGCCATTCGTCGCAATCGTCGTAACCGCAAAACTCGTTACCGCAAACCACGCTTTCTGAACCGCAAGAGAACGCCTGGATGGTTGCCACCGAGTAGAGAATCCAGGGTGAAGAATATCATGACTTGGGTTAACCGCGTCCGTCGATATGTGCCAATTACAGGCATATCGCAGGAATTGGTTAAATTTGACACGCAGGCAATGCAGAATCCCGAAATTTCTGGCAAGGAGTATCAGCAAGGTGAACTTGCGGGCTATGAAGTCAGGGAATACTTATTAGAGAAATGGGGGAGGAAGTGCGCTTACTGCGGGGTGGAAAACGTACCTTTTGAGGTAGAACACATTCACCCAAAATCAAAAGGTGGAAGCGATAGAGTTTCCAATCTCGCCATAGCCTGTCATGGATGCAACCAAAAGAAAGGCAATCAAGATATCCGGGAGTTCTTATCCAAAAAGCCTGAGATATTGTCCCGTATTTTGAAGCAGGCAAAACAACCTTTGAAAGATGCAACTGCGGTAAATTCTACCCGTTGGGCATTATTTCAACGACTTAAACAAACAGGATCACCAATAGAAGTTTCAACAGGAGGTAGAACAAAGTTCAATCGTACTCGACTGCAACTACCTAAAACTCATTGGCTGGATGCCGCCTGCGTAGGAAATGTAGAAATGCTGCAAGTTCACGCTAAGAAGCCGTTGCTAATTTCAGCTAAAGGATGGGGCAATCGTCAGATGTCTACGACTAATAAATATGGATTTCCGGTGAGGCACAGAACGCGGTGCAAGACGTTTTTTGGGTTTCAGACTGGCGATATGGTGAGGGCAGTTCTCCCTTCCGGGAAGTTTGCAGGTACTCACGTCGGCAGGTTGACTGTCAGAGAAAGTGGAGTTTTCGAGATGAGAACGCCACTAGGCAAGGTAAGTCCAGTGCGTCATAAATACTGCGAATCAATCCACCGCAACGATGGGTATATGTATGCGTTTTCCACAAACGTCCAATGAATTAGCGATTAGAGGCGTAGCGATCGGCTAGATTTGCTAGCTAGTAGCTAGGTGAATTGGGAATTCGATTCAAAGGAATTGGCATTTCAAATTTAATGAAATTTACCCTAATCCCCTCGTGGTTGGTATAATCAGCGGAGCCATTTAATAAAATTAAAATCGAGCCATGAATATTTTTGTACTTTCTTCACGG
Organism: Microcoleaceae cyanobacterium UBA9251; assembly: GCA_003542015.1. Lineage (GTDB taxonomy): Bacteria > Cyanobacteriota > Cyanobacteriia > Cyanobacteriales > Microcoleaceae > Microcoleus. Next base: position 5,288 of record DPLL01000230.1, read on the forward strand.
GCTTTATCGTCAACCGTATCCTGGGACCCAGTTTTTGAATTAGAAAATATTGTTGTACGAACCTGCAACGCACAACTTTTGGCACCATCGGCTCGCGATGTAATCCAGTGGTCATCCACACTCGATCCGCTGGCCGATAAAATAGTCCGTAAAGTTGTTAAGTCTACTACAGGTTTCTATAAGTTATCACCTTTACCTGAATTGTCGGACAAACCCAATGTTTTACTGATGATTGGTATCTCAGGAGCCAACCTGGAACTCCTCTCAAGTATACCTAAATGGAGGGAGCGTTTTGATGTTGTCATCGCTTATATTTTCGATTCTTGGGCCCCTGAAATTTATTCAAAAAATGTCTATCATTTAGATCATTTATTCGTTGCACTTCCAGAAGTTATAGATGAGTTGAAGCAAAGATTTGGGATTCCAGTATCGCTAATCCCCTTTGCTGCTGATGTTCTCACTCAGGGTTCCTGTCAACTGAAGCGTTCCATAGATTTAACGAGCTTTGGGCGCATACCCTCACAGTATGACACTGTGTTTTGCAATAAATTCAATCAACCTGGTTCCGAACAAATTTACTATAAATCTACGCCCAGAACAGGAGAGCAATTTCCGAAATTGCCTTACGAAATGCGTAAAGACGAGTCAGATACTCTGATGCTATTTCACATTCTCAGACGTAGTAAACTCACCTTAGCATTTGACACGCTCTATCCTGGTATGCGTCAGTTTCCTTACTCGTTTATTACACTGCGTTGGTTTTACGGTACTGCGACGGGCGGTGCAGTGGTTGGGAAGCGTCCGACTACCCCTCTAATGGATGAGTTGCTGAATTGGGAAGATGCTACTATTGAATTACCCGATGACCCGCAAAAAAGTGTTGAATTCATTAATGAACTTTTACTGGACGAGGTGAGGCTTAATTCTATCTACAAACGCAATTATGTTGAGAGTTTAGCTCGTCACGATTGGAGACATCGGATTCAGAGTATGCTGGAAGCTGTGAAAATTCCCCTACCCCAGGGACTGCTGGAAGAATTGTCACAGATGAAGATGATTCATGACAAAATGGTCGGCAGATTTTAGATTTGGGAGACGACTTAGTTTTTTGATAATTTGAAAATCCAGCCAGTCTCGATGGCGAATTTGACATTGTTTCCTCTCGATAAAATAGCTGAATTAAAAAGTTTAATTAAGGGAAGTTCAACCTTGAGGACGAAAATTAATTAATTGTAACAATACTTTGGTAGGATCTAGTCTGGCCGCTAAACACCCCATAACTCAAATCGACGACATGAGCCAGCNNTTCAGTCCCCTTTCAGGGTTCATGGACGAGGCGAATTATCGATCGGTCGTCAAAAAAATGCGCCTCTCCAGCGGCCTCCCTTGGTCAGTTCCGATCACCCTCTCAGTCAGCGAAGAAGTCGCAGCCCCCCTCATCGAAGGCAGATTAGTACGCCTCGACTCCACCGAAGGCACATTTGTCGGCGTATTAGAACTAACAGAAAAATACCGTTACAGCAAAGAAGAAGAAGTTCTCAACGTCTATCGCACCGACGATCTTAAACATCCGGGCGTCCAGGTAGTAGACAAGTCCGGGCCCGTTAACCTCGCAGGCCCAGTTTGGCTGCTGGAACGCGAACTCGATCCCCGGTTTCCCGAATACCAAATTGACCCGGCGAAATCGAGAATACTGTTCAAAGAAAGAGGATGGAAAACTATAGTCGGTTTCCAAACCCGCAATCCCATCCACCGGGCTCACGAATACATCCAAAAATGCGCCTTAGAAACAGTAGATGGCTTGTTTCTTCACCCTCTAGTCGGGGCGACTAAAGACGATGACATCCCCGCTGACGTGCGGATGCGTTGCTATGAAATTCTGCTAGAAAAATACTATCCCCAAGACCGGGTAATTTTAGCGATCAATCCCGCCGCGATGCGCTACGCGGGGCCGCGGGAAGCAATTTTTCACGCTTTAATTCGCAAAAACTACGGCTGCACTCACTTTATTGTCGGGCGCGATCATGCTGGAGTTGGCGATTATTACGGTACTTACGATGCCCAATACATTTTTGATGAATTTGAGCCCTCTGAATTGGGAATTGTGCCGATGAAATTCGAGCACGCTTTCTATTGCACGCTGACGGAACAAATGGCTACAACTAAAACAAGTCCCAGCACTCCCGAACAACGGGTGCATTTGTCGGGAACAAAAGTGCGGGAAATGCTGCGTGCGGGAAAATTGCCGCCTCCGCAGTTTTCTCGCCCGGAAGTCGCTGCTGAATTGGCTAAGGCTATGAATATTTTCAGTTANNAATGGGACTCAAGCGGCGAGAATTTTTACAGCAAGCTGGCTGGGTGCTGGCAGCGCTGGGAATCAGCGAGGCTGGGTGGGAGCGGTTGGGCGATCGCTACCAAAACGCCCTAGCCCAGCCGACAGCGCGCAAATTAGCCCTGTTGGTGGGGGTCGATCGATATCCCGACTCGCCCCTCCACGGCTGCGTCACAGATGTGGAATTGCAGCGGGAATTACTGATATATCGCTTTGGGTTTCAACCCTCGGACATTCTGACTTTAACTGATGCTCAAGCTACTAGGGAAAACATCGAGACGGCTTTTGTGACTCACTTGACTCAACAAGCAAAACCCGGAGATGCGGTAGTTTTTCACTTCAGCGGCTGCGGTAGCCGAGTCAGTTTGGGCGATTCTCCCGAAGTCATGCACAATAGTTTGGTGCCGGCAGATGATGTTTTGCTGTCAAAAGCCGATCGCACGGTCAACGATATTTTAGAGTCAACATTGCTGCACCTACTGCGATCGCTCGCGACGGAAAGTGCGATCGCTATCCTCGATACCAGCTACATCTATCCGGGTTCTGACAAAAAGGGCAACTTTCGCATTCGCACCCGCCCCCGCCCCTTCATCGGGCAGTCAAGCCTCGCAGAATTAGCTTTTAGAGAACAGATCCAATCCCGCATAAATAACCATCCTGGGGGCGCGATCGTACTTGCGGCCGCCGCCCCCGATCAAGTCGCCGCCGAACAAGCGTGGAGCGGGTTTACCGCCGGTTTGTTTACCTACGCCCTCACCCAAACTCTGTGGTGGGCAACTCCTGCTAGCAGTTGGCAAGTCATTTTGAGTCGCGCCGCCGGTGCGGTAGAGCCAAAAATGGGGTTAGCCCAGCAACCGGAGATGCACAGCGATTTGAAAGTATCTAATGACGATTTACCTGTGAGTTTTGCAGGTTCTCTGTGGAATTCCCCTGCTGCTGATGGCGCAGTGACGGCGGTGGAAGATGGTGGCAAAACTGTGCAGTTGTGGCTGGGAGGGTTGCCCCCAGAGGTTTTGGAGTGCTGCGGGGCTTCTGTGTTCAGCTCAGTTTCCTCAGAGGGCG
>DPLL01000229.1 GCA_003542015.1 Microcoleaceae cyanobacterium UBA9251
AACACGCCCTAGGGGGGATCTAGATTTAATAGTCAAACAGCAGTCTGTGACTACTTTTGACGTTAAGTTGACACGAAGAAGGGCATTGCCCAGTCCTTCATAAACATAAATCAGCAAGCAATTCACAATTAAGTTGGTAAACTATATGTCCACTATGAACTTGCGTAAATTACACCGCAAAATTGCCCCTATCCTATTTTTACCGCTACTGCTAAGTGCCTTTAGTGGTATAGCTTATCGCATCGGCAGAACTTGGTTTGGTCTATCGGATGATTTTGGTGACTTCATGATGACGATTCATGAGGGGAGGTATCTAGGCAAGCCTCTGGTGCCTGTTTATGTGTTGCTTGCAGGTTTAGGATTAGCAGCTATGCTAGTCAGTGGGATCACCATGATCAAGCAACGGAGAAAAAACAGCCAGGGTGAATCACAACCTGCAAAATTTAGTTTTCGTCTGGTGCATGGTTTGCTGGCTCCAGTTATCTTTTTACCCTTATTCGTGAGCGCATCAACAGGTATCACGTACCGTCTTGGCAAAGCATGGTTTGGTTTATCGAATGAGCAAGCCAAGTTCTTTCTGGATATCCATCAAGGTAGTTATCTAGGGAAGGAATTACGGGCTGTGTATGTACTCCTCGTAGGTTTAGGGCTATTGTCAATGTTGGTAACAGGGATTCAGATGACAGGTATTCTCCGAAGTCGAGCTGTTAAAGCGTAAACCTTAAGATTAGGGCGCTTGTGTCAGAGATTCTTCTCATTAACAACTAACTACAATTAATCAGCCTAACAAATGTGTTGCAGCGGACGATAGAGACATCTTGGTCGCTATTTAAAGGTTACTAGCCGCCACTGAACAGAACCGTTAGGTTGATTAATCGTTTTTGATAGAATTTACTATCCCCAAAACCGATCGCACCATCTTTCCTAAATCTTTACTTTTTGCCATTTATGATGTTGGCATGATTCTGGAACACCAATAAGGAGAACGCGAATGAATTCTAAATCAGTAGCCCTGTTTCTGAGCCTGGGATTGACTGCAAGCCTTGCAGCCAGCGCTGGTGCAGCCATAGGTGCTGTAACACCCACATCTTCTTCAACAAGCCCCTCCTCATCTTCTCTAACCAGCCCCTCCCCTAGTGTCTCTAGCAGTAGTCAAGGTGGTGAAAAGGGTGAGGGCGGTGAAAAGGGTAAACCTGGTAAAGGCGGTGAAGGCGGAGAGGGCGGTGAAAAGGGTAAGAAATAATTTCAGAAGTCAACCTTGTAATTAAACAGAGCGGTGTTTGAGTGTTATGATTCTTGCAATTGACAATGTTTTAACTCCTGAAGAACTGGATGAGGTCTACCAGATCCTCAAAGAAGCTGAGTTTGTGGATGGGAAACTAACGGCTGGAGTCTATGCTAAAATAGTGAAGCATAACCAACAGCTTGAAGGCAATACAGAGGCGGCGGAGTCTGTTAAGGCAATTGTGAATCAGGCACTCAAACGCAATGCTTTGTTTCAGGCTGTTGTGCGTCCTAAAATTATTCGTCCGGCTCTCTTCAGCCGCTATGAAACAGGGATGGAATATGGCTTACATACTGATAACGCGATCATGGGTGAAGAGTTCCTGACGCGATCGGATATTTCTGTTACCTTATTTTTAAGTGCACCTGATACCTATGATGGGGGTGAACTCGTAATTGATACGAGTTTGGGGGAACAGTCTTTTAAACTACCGGCTCGATCGATGATTGTCTACCCATCCACCGCATTGCATCGTGTCGCAATGGTGACTAGAGGAGTTCGTTTAGCAGCAGTCACTTGGGTACAAAGCCTAGTGCGAGATACTCAAGAGCGTGAAATTTTGTTTGATCTCGATACGGTGCGTCGAGCCATTTTCGAGAAGCAAGGGAAGACTGTTGAGTTTGATCTGCTGAGTAAAACTCACGCTAATCTGCTGCGGAAATGGGCAGAACTTTAGGCTTGATATTTTGAATACTGCTTAGGAAAACTGGACAGTGAAAAACTTGCATTCAATTGGTNNGATTTGACATACTGGGTACAATAATGATAGCTAGTGTTTTGGAGATGGGCTCCCTGTGTCTATATGTCTAAACTCTCAAAGGTTCTACAGAAGCTTAATCTTAAACCAAGATTAGATGGCGATCGCTTAACAGCTTTTCTGAGCGAATTTCTCAGCAACAGTGGACATTTTTTAATCCTGAAAAGTTTATCGGATGTGGCACTCTATGGTTGGTATAGCTATTTCACTGACCCGACGCAGTATCTATTGATTGGTGCAATGTTCGCCCAAACAGCCTATTTGTCTGGTTCTCGCCCATCCCGACTATTTGGCAATCTGATTGGTGTCAGTCTCTACACAATGGTCGATTGGCCGGTGGATGGAAGTAATTTTTTTGAAAAACCATCTCACATTGTGTTTTGGGTGTTTTCTCTGGCGATTAGTCTCCTTGCGGGCGCTCGCGAGCGCTGGAAAACTCAACTAGAGCGCTGGATCATACCCCTGGAAAGTATCCTGCGAATGCTGATGCTACTGGCATTCTACGTGGTTGTCAGATTAGGTGAAAGTTCAAGTAACTTGACGATCGTACAATCTCTTCAGCAGTTTACAGAAAAAAATACCCATTTATTCCTGACTAGCAGTCTTGTATTAGTTGGGCTGCTGTTAGGATTCCAACGGCTGCAAATTTTGATGCAACAGCAGGAGCTGATGCGAACATCTAAACTACTACGAAATTTGGCGGAGTGGGGAATGGGGATTCATGCAGTAGACACATTTGTGAGGAATCCGCAGGAATTGGAATTTCAAAGGTGCGATCGCGCGGTGTTGTTTATGGATATTCGCGGATTCACGAATTGGTGCGAGCAAAACGACCCAAATGCGATCGCCAGTGCGCTCAACAGTTACTATCAGGAGGTTGAGTCAGCAGTATATAATTTCCACCCGTTACGTGTCACTCTTGTCGCCGACGAAATCATGGCGATTTATGCGACACCAGAGCAGGCAGTTTCTGCTGCTCAAGCCATGCAGAAAGCTGCAACAAACGTTCTTTCTGCCTATGGGCTTGGGGCTGGCTGCGCGGTTCACTGTGGAGATGTGGTGGAAGGATTATTTGGTGGCAAAGATGTCCGTACCTACACTGTGATTGGTGATATTGTGAATACAGCAAAGCGTCTAGAGGGCGCAACCGCAGCAGGAGAAATCACAATTTCAGATGTTGTATATGAAAGGTTAGGTAAGCAACTTCAAGTTAAGCTTTG
>DPLL01000228.1:0-605 GCA_003542015.1 Microcoleaceae cyanobacterium UBA9251
CAGTTGACAGTTGACAGTTGACAGTTGACAGTTGGCTGTTGACAGTTGTCAGTTGACAGTTGACGGTTGGTTGACTGTTAACAGTTGACTGTTAACTGTTGACACTTGAGTTTCCCAATTCCCCAATTCTCAATTCCCCAATTCCCAATTAGCAATTCCCAATTAGCAATTCCCAATTCCCCATGCCCCATGCCCAATTCTAAAATCGTCTGATGGCCCAAGTTGTATTAGAAAATATCTACAAAACTTTTCCCCTCCGCCAAGGAGAACAGGAACAAGAGGCAAATACCGCAGAAAATGCCTCACCAGATGCCCCTCGCTCAACGTCTAACACTGTTTTGCGACGGATTAACTTGACTGTCGAAGATGGGGAATTCATGGTGTTGGTGGGGCCGAGTGGCTGCGGAAAAAGCACTTTGCTGCGAGCGATCGCAGGTTTGGAAATCGTGACTGCTGGCAATATTTGGGTGGGCGATCGGCTCGTGAATGATTTGCCTCCTAAAGACCGAGATATTGCTATGGTATTTCAAAATTATGCTCTCTATCCTCACTTAACAGTTTACGATAATCTCGCTTTTGGATTGCGGCGATCGGGAAGGGAGAAG
>DPLL01000228.1:655-8047 GCA_003542015.1 Microcoleaceae cyanobacterium UBA9251
TGCAAATAGAATCTCTGTTAAATCGCTTACCAAAACAACTTTCGGGAGGGCAAAAACAGCGGGTAGCTTTGGGTAGGGCTATGGCTCGAAATCCTGAAGTTTTTTTGATGGACGAACCGCTGTCTAATCTGGATGCTAAATTGAGGGCGGAAACTCGATCGCAAATTGTGCAGTTACAGCGACAGTTGGGGACGACAACTATTTATGTGACTCACGACCAAACTGAGGCGATGACTATGGGCGATCGGATTGCGATTATGAAGGTCGGTCAACTTCAGCAAGTAGCTCAACCTCTAGAACTTTACAACAAGCCGGCTAACTTGTTTGTCGCTGAGTTTATCGGTTCTCCGCCGATGAATTTTTTGCCTGTGCAATTTACGGCTCCGCTGTTAATTTCTCACCCGCAATTCCGCTTCACTTTACCAGATATTTGGGCAAAAAGTTTACAAAAATATGACGGTAAATCCCTCATTTTGGGAATCCGGCCAGAACACCTGACCATTCACCCCCCTGCTACGAAAAATCTTTCGGTTCAAGTGGATGTTGTCGAAGCTTTGGGACACGAAACCTATTTGCGGGTCAGCTTGACGGATGCTCCGGCTCTACAGTTGCAAGTGCGAGTTCCTCCTGAGCGATCGATCCGAGTTGGTGAGGAGCTTTGGCTGGCGATCGCCCATGAGAAAATTCACCTCTTTGACCCCGATACTGAGTTAGCCATATTTCCCCGTTAGTTCGAGGCAAGAATGGGACGTTAAATTAATTCGTGTATCAGTGTCAAAATCTCTTAGAGTGCTTGACCAAAAAACTGGGATACNNGGACGTGGAGCGACGGTAAGACTACCGCTTGCGGAGCGCGTTGCTATGAAGCGTCAAGGAATCCTCGGACTTGATAGACGGGGAGGTATGTCAATTCTCCCTTCTCATATTGTTTACGGTTGCATTGGAATGATTTAACTCTTCTAGACCACAGAGGACACAGAGGAAGAGAGAGATGAATAATTCCGATACCAACGGATTTGATATCACGCAGAAAGTTGCACTTTTTTCAAGTGTCTGTTATATTAATTTACATAAGCTCACAAAAGTTAACGAAAGGAGTTCATACCATGCAAGAACCAAAACGCAACGCTTGGAATTGGGGCTTCAGCGAAGGAGCCGAAAATTGGAACGGTCGTCTGGCGATGATAGGTTTCTCTGCTGCTGTCATCATCGAACTGGTTTCCGGTCAAGGCGTGCTTCACTTTTGGGGCCTAATGTAATTTTTTAGTTGATACCTTTGAGATACTGAAAAGTTTGGGAGTTTCTTTCGAGACTCCCAAATTTTTTGTACTGATTTTAGAGTCGCAGCCAACAGTCAACAGTCAACCGTCAACAGTCAACCGTCAACAATCATTGCTGAGTACAACCGGAATCCTAATCACTCTTTTGGGTGATGCGAGAGAAATACTCTAGCGGATATATTCTTTTAAGATGCTGTTGCGGTTGGGATGGCGCAACTTCCGCAGGGCTTTCGCCTCGATTTGCCTAATTCGCTCGCGAGTGACGTTAAAGATTTGACCAATTTCCTCCAAGGTCTTCATCCTTCCGTCATCTAAGCCGTAACGCAGTCGCAGCACGTCCCGTTCTCTGGGGCTGAGAGTATCTAAAACGCTTTCCAAATCTTCGCGGAGCAAATTTTTCGATACTTGGTCTTCTGGCGTTTCGCCGTCGGATTCAATAAAGTCTCCCAGACGCGAATCTTCTTCTTTGCCGATCGGAGTTTCTAGAGAAATCGGTAACTGCGCGGATTTGGCAATGAAGCGTAACTTCTCGATCGTCATCTCCATCTTAGTAGCGATTTCTTCTTCCGTGGGCTTGCGACCCATTTCTTGAGAAAGAAGTTTGGTAGTTTTCTTGATCCGCGAGATGGTTTCGTAAAGGTGAACTGGTAGGCGGATAGTGCGGGATTGATCCGCAATCGCTCTGGTGATGGCTTGACGAATCCACCAAGTCGCGTAAGTTGAGAATTTATAACCTTTTTCGTGGTCAAATTTTTCCGCCGCCCGAATTAAGCCCAAAGAGCCTTCCTGAATCAAATCTTGGAAAGACAAACCGCGATTCATGTATTTTTTGGCGATCGACACCACCAAACGCAGGTTTGACTGTACCATTTTCTCCTTGGCTCTTCGCCCGACATGGAGTCGATGACGAAATGCCGGTAGTGCCATTTCTACAGCAATCGCCCATTCATTGTCTTTGGGCTCGCGGTCGAACTCCTCTAGCAGTTGCTCTCTAACTCGCTCCAATTCCAGCAAATCGGCAATCTTACGCGCGAGTTCAATTTCTTCATCAGCTCGCAACAGTCGAATCCGACCTATTTCTTGCAGGTAAAGCCGGATAGAGTCTTCTGTATAGTGCTTTTTCTTGGCCTGAGCCCGACGGCGGGCTTTAGCACCTTTAACAGACTTACTATCATCTTCATCGGGTTGAACGTCTAAAAAGTCATCTCGATCGTCTTCTTCGTCGATAAAGAGTTCCAACTCGCCCTCGGGTAGAACGCTTTCGGCGTTCCGAAGCAAATCGATTGTTTCCATTGGGGGTTTGATTTTGGTTTCGAGTACAGTGTTAGCCTGGATCATGCTGCCTTCCTCATGCTCCTGAATGGAAGAATAAATAACAGTGGAAAGTGTCTCTTTGTAGTTTAGACAAGTTAGCGAGTATTGACATTCCCGCATCTAGAAATATTCTGATTTTCGACCTGCAAGCCGAGAATGCACCAGTTTGAGCAGTGAAGGTTCGAGTTTTGGTGTGAAATCGCAATCGCATTCAATCGATCGCCAACATCAGAGTCGCGACATGAAATCGAGTGTTTTGCTTTTTCTTTCGCAGCTATTTACCATAGGAGCTGCGATACCTAACGAGCGAGGGAGCGAACCCAGAGATGCGATCGCTCACATCTCTACAAATACTGGCTTTTCTACTTGGTACTTCGAGCTTTTACCCATACAAGTTTTCCTGTACGGAACTCTAACTTCTGCTTGACAAGTGTTTAACTTTTGGTTCCCTTGCTGCTTTCACTCTGGTCACTAGACATCACAGTTCCCTGGCGATTTTTTGCCACCTTGGATGTCCGTCTGCTGCCCAAAAAGCAACAACTTTGAGTCTAAGTACCGAACGGTGAGTCTTGGATATGGCAAAGACCTTTCCGATTTTAGCCTTTCTCACCAAAAATGGAAGTTGTTTTCCATTATTTGTCAAGAACTCAGAAAGTCCTGTTAGCTTAGCTTGACAAGGCCGACTAATGTCAACCTCAGCTAAATCCTGAGAATCGTCCGCAAGTACCAAGGTACTTGGGAGCGGTGTTGTTTTCTGCGAATATTCTGGGTGAACGGCTGCGGCGTAGTAGGCCAGAAAGTTAGCAGACTGTTGTTGACTTGCCGGAATTCCGACCAATGCAATCCGTGTAGATGCACCCATCTTTACCCTGTTTCCCTGAATTGAATCATACGCAATTTGCGATCGAATAAAGCTCGTAGCTTTAGTTGTGACTCGGCCACTCTGGATTAGAGACCGAAAATTACCCCAAATGAAGCGTTGCGGGTTTAGTAGTGCAACAGGGGGCTTTCTTTGTTAAGTTAGCTCAAATCTCCGAAATAGGATCTAATTTTAACGTTAAATCACATTAAGTTCTTAACGTCACATTCTCATTTAAGCAGTTCGACGGGAGTTTGTCGCGTCGGGGGCAAAAGCCATCAGGATAAATTCTACTGAGAATTCCCCCAAATGGCAACTCCAGGCTGTAAACTTGTCAATGATTTGTTAAATTTCGGCGAACACCTGTGCGATCGCACCCTCTCAGAAGCCACACAATTCGCCATCTCCCAGCAGTACAACTTCTCAGTTCCTTTAAATATATCGTTACAATGTGCAGATTCGATTAAGACGTTTCATAAATTTTAGGTAAAATTACCCAATTGTCTTGAATCACCACGATCGCCCGGTACTGTTGCCCATCCGATTCTGCTGGATGAGCTTCAGGATGTTGATGGTAGGGCGGTGGTGCGTGCGATCGGACTTTTGTGACATTTCTTTACAACTTGTCCTCCGAAAGCTTAACCTCTAAATCATCGATCGCACTCCTAGCTCAGCAATGAATCGAGCAAAAATTGTCTATAAAGTTGATTATACCTGCTGACTATTGATGCTTTCTAATAAACCTTGACAAAAGAATTGGAAGCTTTTAGAGCGATTTGATTCAGGATTCATATATTGAGAAATTTCGCTAGATGCTTTATATTTTTCCAATCCTCCCTGATGATATCCAGCTTTTCGTAAGACTCTTTCTAAAGCCTCCCAGGTGCCTCCTTTGATAGCATCTGGATCGCGATATGGTTGTTGATTAGCTAAATTGGTAGAAACTTTAGGATAAGCTTGACAAATTGCATCAACATCGCCGAAAAACCACGCTTCTAATTCTTCAACTACAATTCGATTTAAGACTTGGAAGGATTTATATTTTTGACAGGAAGATTTAGTGATTAATCCCGATGATATTGCCATTATTTCTAATTGTTGTTTTAATTTTAAACAATTTTCTCGATCTTCATCTATTAAAATAACAATTTTCCAATCAGGTGGAAGCCATGCTTGATAACCTTTCAAACGATTAGGCAATTTACAAATTAAATCATCTTTCCCTCGAAAAGCATGAATTTTAAATGTAACAGTCGATGGCAATATTTTGGGTAAAAGCTGGGTTAAAGCTGATTCTAGGGATGCTTCTTCCACTAAAAACTCAAAATGCAAAATGCTCACCTCCTCTTAATTTTTAGGTTTAAATGATTGAGGAACACCCGCATTTTTGAGGGGATTTCCCACATCAAAGAAATCTTCCATCCACAGCGAACCGAGTAATGCACCGTGTTCCATAAATTCTTTTACTCCCTGCATATCTGCGGTTCGCTTTGCTTGAGTAAAACCTTTTTCATCTCGATATAATACCCATAATTCCTCTGGCTTTAAACTATCCACAAAAAAAGGAGAATGGGTTGTTACCATTAATTGAGTATTCGCAGAAGCCGAACGACATTCTTCAGCAAGTTGAGGTAATAAACGCGGATCTAAATGATTTTCTGGTTCTTCTATTCCCACTAATTGCGGTGGATTTTGGTCAAATAATACTGTTAGATAAGCTAAGAGTTTTAACGTACCATCGGAGGCAAATTTTGCCAGAATAGGATGAGAAAAAGGAGCATCTTTAATTTCCAACAAAAGTCTGCCATCTTGCATAATAGATGCTTCGACTTTTTCCAGGCGTGGAATACGATCGGAAAGAGTTTTTAATATTTCTTCTAACCGTTGAGGATGTTGTTCTTTTAGATATTGAATAACATTAGGTAAATTGTCACCAGTGGGAGATAATCTTTCCATTGCGCCTGCTTCGGGAAGACTGCGGGTATGATCGGCGGTTAAATAGGATAGATACCAACCTGTAATAAAACGTCTTAAAGCACTAACGCGGGGATGTTTGGTAAATTGTCCTAAAGTATTTACTGCTAATAATTCAGATGATGCTAGTTGTTCGGTAATCCTTTCGCCTTCTTCATCAGGACTTTCGCCACTAATGACTTGTCCTTCGCCTTTTTTGAAATCTAAAAAGCGAAAGGGTTTACCTTGACTTGCTCGTCTCCACTGTAACCATTCTTCAGCGATGAAAGGACGATTATTTTCCTCATCTATGGCGAGATGATAGGTAATTAAAGGAGATTTGGATGTTTCTTTATATTGTAACTCAACAATGATGCATCCGTCACTATCTCTGGTGCGTAATTCTCGAAATCGGCCCCTTCTATCCCATGCTTTTCTGAGGCTTTCGGTGAAACATTCAGAGAGGAAAGCGAAAACATCAAAAATAGTTGATTTTCCGCTACCATTGGGTCCTAGAAATACGGTTAAGGGGGTAAGATTTTTGAGTTCTAGATTATGCAAAGCTCGGTAATTTTGAACTTTGAGATATTCTATACGGGGAATATTTTTATTCATTTCACCTCCTTAACTATACTTGCTGTTTCTTGATATGACTTAGATCGTTTACGGTTTTTTCTCTCTTGATTGAACCGCAGAGGGCGCAGAGGGCGCAGAGGAAAAGAAGGAGAGATGAATAAGGCCGATACTAACGGATTTTATCTTACGCACGCTAGAGAAAATTAGGTTATCCTGAGCAATGTTCGTTGTACTCTCTCATTAGCGAAACACATGATTATTGATTTCGCAGTTTGGGATTGACAAACTCATTCAATCCTTCTCCCACCAAAGACAATCCTACTACCATTAAAGTCATTGCCAAACCGGGAAACAAAGCTGTCCACCAAATGCCGGTAGGTAACGCATCCAGGGCTAAACGCAAATCATGTCCCCATTCTGGAGTTTCTTCGGGAAGTCCCAAACCGAGAAATCCCAAACCCCCCAAGGTTAAAATTGCATCGGCGGCGTTGAGCGCGAACAGCACTGGTACGCTCTGAATCACATTCAGAAACAGATAGCGAGAAAGGACTGTCCAAGTATCAGCCCCCATTGCTCTAGCGGCTTCGACAAAGAGTTCGGTTTTGACGCTGGCGGTGTGATTCCTGACGACACGGTAGTATTGAGGAATGTAGGAAATGCTCAGGGCGATCGCAGCATTCAAAACTCCTTTCCCTACGACAAACGCCAGAGTCAAAGAAAGCAGCAATCCCGGCAAAGTATAAATGGTATCCATTAAAAATAACAAGATGCGATCGAGCTTACCGCCCAAATAACCGCTAACCAATCCCAACGGTACACCGATAAATAAACTCAAAGCCGTAGCTAAAATCACCACTTGCCAAGCAGCGCGAGAAGCAAAAAGCGTCCGAGAAAAAACATCATAGCCACTGCGGCTAGTACCAAACCAGTAACTCGCCGATGGCGGTTGATGGATGGGGTTAATTAAAGCATCTGTAGGATTTTGCAGCCATCCCCAACTCTGCATAGCTGGAGACAAGGTGGCGATCGATACAAACGCAATAGTGATTGCCAAACCTACCCACATCATTTTCATTGACAGGCTTGACGGGGCGGCAAGGTTGAGAAATTTCGGTAGTCGGAGTCGGCCTTGAGCCATAGTTGCTATACATATACAATTCTAGACTTTTAGATTTTAGTAGCAGAAAGGCTAAAAAACCCGGTTTCTCTCCAAAAATCATCTAGGTTTTACCCAAAACTGTTGGAAACCGGGTTTTTTTGGGGAAAACCAACAGCCCAAAAACCCGGTTTCTCTCCAAAATCATCTAAGTTTTACCCAAAACTGTGAGAGACCGGGTTTTTGGGGAAATGAAAGGCTAAAAAACCCGGTTTCTCTCCAAAATCATCTAGGTTTTACCCAAAACTGTGAGA
>DPLL01000227.1 GCA_003542015.1 Microcoleaceae cyanobacterium UBA9251
GCAAACACCTTCAAACATTCCTCCAGTTGGGGAACATCCGCCGCGGGCCATTCAAAAGGAGGTTGCAGCGTGACGTGTGGCGGCGACTGCAAAGCACGGCGACTGTTGTAGTGTTCCGCAAAATACAGTTTAATCAGAGTAATGTGCTGTTGAATATCGGGAGGTGGCACCAGAGCAATAAAAAATCGCTGTTTTGACGGGTTCATAAGCTAATATTGCATTGCAGAAGAAACACAGAAGAATGGTAATGTAGAGCATTTTAGTCTGTGCCCCGCTCAGAAACCCTATTCCCAATCTAAAATCTAAAATCTAAAATCTAAAATCATAAAATGCCTTGGTTTGTCAAAATAGAGCAAGGAATTGTCGAAAAGCCTGTATTTGACCAGTACGTGCCCGCTCACAGAGCTTACGTCCGAGACTTGATTTCAAAAGGACACCGAGCCAAAACGGGCTACTGGGCAAGGAGAGGTGGCGGTATGTTGATGTTTGAGGCGGGTTCGATGGATGAAGCAAGGGCGATCGTCGCTGAAGACCCCCTGGTGAAGAACGGTTGCGTTATCTATGAAATTTATCACTGGTGTGTGGTTGAAGAATAGAATAACTGTGTTATACTCATAAATGAACTGGACCCACGCGATTACAACGCCCAAATCTTGTCAGGACCGGAAGGTAGCAGCAACACGGGATGCTTGTGATAGGCGTGGTATCCGGTTCACCCAGTTTTTTGAGGTGTAGCTTCTATGGCTGGTTTTGGAGATCTTTTACAGAAAGCAGTTTACCTGGGCGTTGGGCTGGCTTCCTACGCTGGCGAAAAAGCAGGTAGCAAGCTAAATGAGTTGCGAACTGAAGCCCAAAAGCTGGCGGATGAATTGGTGAAGCGGGGCGAGATGTCAACGGAAGAAGCTCGTCGCTTTGTTGATGATCTGGTGCAACAAGCTCAGCAGCAACAGTCGCCAGTAGCACCGGCTGCGGAGCAAAAACCTACGGAACCGCGCCGGATTGAAATTGTTTCTGAGGAAGAAGATGCTTCAGGAAAAGATGCTAAAGATGCTGGGGGCGTAGACAAGCTCCGCGAGCAGGTACAGAATTTACAAGATGAATTGCGACGGCTGAAGCGAGATTAATCTGCAAAAAGTGCGATCGCAAACCATGAAGGGAACTCGGAGTCAAGCTCTTGAGTTCCCTTTTTGAATATCTCCCCCATAATCTCAAATCAGATGTGGACGGATCTGAGGCAATAGGTAATAGAATTGTGAGTAGGGTACTTGCACTTTGCTTGAGGCTGGCTATACATCCCTGTTAGATCCTGTCCGCTTAATTACCCGCCATCAACATTAAAGTCTTTTCAACAGTAAGTTTACAAATCAATGGAAGATTGGTCAAAAGATTTCTTTGAAGTAATGGAAAATGCTGTTTCTGAAGTAGAGCATTTTTTCAGCGATGTGAATGATGATTTGGCAGAAATGCTGGATGTTCTGGCCAAGCTTTCGGAAGAGTTTACAGAACAAGTGCAAAATAATCTGATGAACGAGATTGATGGTTGTTTCAATGAGTTTGACGGCTATTTCAATGAATTAATAGAACCGATAATTGAGCTTTACCGCGAATTAGATCCTGATTTTGACGAGATAGATTCGTCTTTTGTGACTCATGTAAACCCTTCGCCGATACAACAGCAGGCTTGTCTGGGTTGTCGCAACTATCACGGTCAAGTTTATGGGGGAAATTTGTTGGTTTGTGCGATGCACCCCAGCGGTGTGGAATCTGAAAGTTGTCCTGATTGGGAATCTGATAGCGATATGAATTTTTAATAGTTTTTGAGGGGTTAATGGCTTATGGTAATGTTAATTCAATCTCCGTCAAAGATTTCTCTGGAAGAGTTTTTGCTGCTTCCAGAAACGGAGCCGCCTAGCGAGTATTTTGATGGTCAAATTTATCAAAAAGATATGCCACAAGGAAAACACAGTACGTTACAAACCCGTTTTGCAAATAGAATTAATCAGGTGGGAGAACTACCAAAGTTAGCATTTGCTTTTTCAGAATTACGCTGCTCTTTTGATGGACGTTCTATTGTTCCAGATATCGCAGTGTTCGAGTGGCCTCGCATTCCTCTGAATTCTCAAGGAGAAATTGAAAATAGGTTTGAAATTGCGCCGGATTGGATAATTGAGATTTTATCGCCGGATCAAAGTTCTACTCGCGTGATTAATAAGATTCTGTTTTGCCTCAAAAATAACACTAAATTAGGTTGGCTGGTTGACCCGGAAGAAAAATTAGTCATTGTATTTAAACCGCAGCAGCAACCTGAGATTAAAGAGAATGAAGATGTTTTACCTGTACTAGATGTGCTGTCTGGTTTGCAACTGTCGGCGGCAAATTTGTTTGAGCTGTTAAAGTTTTAATTAGAAATGAGTTACGGTAGAATCAGGATAATATTGCATCTAACTGTATTTAAAAGTGAATCTATCGATCGCACATAATGCCCAATTCGGGTTTCCGAGAATGCCAGCAACGCTGCAATTGCGGCAATATCAGCGAGTTGCGGTTGCTAATTGGTTTGCCAATAATGGACGCGGTACGCTGAAGATGGCGACGGGTAGCGGTAAGACGATTACTGCACTGGCGATCGCCACTGAATTATATCAAAAAATTAGCTTGCAAGTCCTCCTCGTAATTTGCCCCTATTGCCACCTAGTAAATCAGTGGGCGCGTGAATCGGAGAAATTTGGTTTAAAACCTATTTTGGCTTTTGAAGACGCTGGCAGTTGGCAAAATAAACTAGCTGCGAGTTTGTATGAAGTGCGATCTGGCGATTCCCTACGGGATAGCTGCGCTTCACGGGCATTTCTCACAATCATAACTACTAACGCCACATTAATGTCAGATAGCTTGCAATCGCAACTGCGCTATTTCCCAGAAAAAACCCTAATTATTGGAGACGAAGTTCACAACTTAGGCGCGCCCCGTTTAGGACAAAGTTTACCCCGGAATATTGGGCTGCGCCTCGCCCTTTCCGCCACCCCAGAAAGGCATTATGACGAACAGGGAACCGAAGCTATTTTAGATTATTTTGGCCCAGTTTTGCAGCCGGAACTTACCTTAGCCGATGCCATCCGCCAAAAAGCATTAGTACATTATTTATACTACCCCATTTTAGTAGAATTAACCGAAACCGAAAGCCGCAAATATTCCTACTTAACTAAAAAAATTGGCTGGGCGCTTTGGGGCGATGAAAACCTAGAAAATAATGATGCTTTAACGCCTTTATTAATGCAGCGGGCTAGGTTAATTGGGGCGGCGGCCAATAAATTAACAGCTTTGCGGGAATTAATGATTAACCGTCTCGATACAGCACACACTTTATTTTACTGCGGCGACGGTTCCATCGAAGGAGCAACGCGCAAAAAGAACAACCGCCAACTAACAGAAACCACGAAGTTACTCGGTTCAGAATTAGGCTACCGAGTTAACACTTATACTGCGGCAACACCTTTAGCAGAAAGAGAACGATTGCGCCAACAATTTGAGAGTGGAGAATTGCAAGGTTTGGTGGCGATTCGCTGCTTGGATGAGGGCGTTGACATTCCAGCAATTCGCAATGCCGTAATTTTAGCAAGCAGCAGCAATCCGCGTCAATTTATTCAGCGTCGCGGGCGGATTTTGCGGCCACATCCAGGGAAAGAAAGAGCNNTATTAGACATTTGACATTTATTCGGCTTTGGTTTATGTTTAAGAATATAGAATTATTCGATCGCTCTTGAGAATTCCTAGGTTTGGATTTGCGCGGAAACCGGGTTTTTTTCCGAAACTACCGCATCTCAGCCTTAAATCCTGTAAAAACCCGGTTTCTTTGGTGTAATGCGCCAGTCCCGTAAGTCAGTCTTAATACTAAAAAATGCGAGGTAAAGTTTGATGGAAAATATGCTCGAAAATCTGCTGGAAAATCCGATAAATACATATAAATATGGCAACATCACAACTCCGAAAATATCAACAGAAATTTTAGCAGAAAAGCGTTCCTCCTATCAGACTGACGATTTGAGCGATGTGCAAGAACCAATTACTAGCGCGCCGCCGGAAGTGCGGCAAATTATTGAGCGGGTATTAGAAATTGAGAAAGATAAACTCTACATGAAATCTCCCCGCTATATCAGCGATGACATTTTGAAAATTATTAAGGAAGCGATTATATGAAGTTAATTTCAATTATTCTGTGCAACTTTCGGCAATTTTACGGCAAAAGTCCCGAAATTAAGCTGGCGTGCGGCAAGCAAAATACTACAGTGATTCACGGCAATAATGGTGCTGGAAAAACTGCTTTGATGAATGCCTTTACGTGGGTACTTTATGAAAAATTTAGCGCTGCTTTTGCGGCGACAGAGCAATTAGTAAACAAGCGCGCTCTGGCTGAGGCAGAAATGGGAAAAGCAGTAGCTTGTTGGGCTGAAATTGTGTTTGAACACGACAGCACTCGCTACAAAGCATATCGTGCTTGTCGCGCTTACAAAAACGAAAATACTGTAGAATATGGCAACAGCGAATTGTCACTGACTGTAGCCAAAGATGACGGCCGCTGGATGCCGACGGCGCAGCATCCTGATGATATTATCGGACGAATTTTGCCGGAAAGTTTGCATAAATATTTCTTTTTTGATGGGGAACGAATCGAGCAAATTGTCCGCTATGACAAGAAGGCAGAAATTGCGGAAGCTACTAAAGAATTGCTGGGCGTAGAAGTATTGAACCGCTCGATTCGGCATTTATTAGATGCAAAAAAGTCTTTAGAAACAGATTTAAAAATAGTCGGAAATGCGGAAAGTAAGAAATTATTGACGGAACAAGATAAATGCGAAATAGAAATTGAAAAACTTTCCCTGCGGCAAGTCGAAATCGAGGGTGAGTTGGCAAGTCAAGGCGAGTTAAAAAGAGCAATTAGTGGTAGTTTGCTGGAACTTAGCGGTGCTGGGGATTTACAAAAGTTGCGAGATGAATTGGAAATGCAGAAAAGTTTATTTAAGCAACAAATTGTACAGGCTACAGATGCTCTGAAACGAGCAATCTCTATGCGGGGTTACGGGGTTTTTCTGTTGGATGCGGCGNNACTATTCGGATTAGCGATCGCGTTAATGAAATTGACAGGCAAATCGCTGATTTTTGGGATGAAATTGACAGTCAGCAAGCTAATATTAAAAGCGGCAGAATCGAACTTTCTAGGGTGGAAAACCAGTTAGATGATATTCACAACAAGCTGCGAAATTTTCCAGACGGCGATGTCAGCCGCTTGCAAAAGCGCTTGGATGAAATTGAGGTAACAATTGGCGATTTGCACCGGGAAACTGGTTCTAACCAGCAGCAAATTGAGAGTTTGAGCGCCCAGGTTGCGGGTTTAAATAAGCAAATTGACAAGCAGCACATGAATGAGGAAAGGCAAATATTGGTACAGCGGCGAATTGCTGCGACTCAGGATGCGATCGATCGCCTAATTGAAGTGCGATCGCGCTTGGAGAAACAGTTTTGTTCTCAATTAGAAAAGCGGGTGCAGGATATTTTTAGTCAAATTTCTTTTACTCCTTATATTCCCAAGTTGAGCGATAAATACGAACTGACATTAGTAGAAAATACATCGGGAAAAGAATCTTTAGTTGCTGCTTCTACTGGGGAAAATCAAATTCTCAGTTTGTCGTTTATTGGGGGAATTATTGAGGGCGTGCGGGAGTGGAGTCAAAAGAATACTTTGATGGGCCCGGATAGCAGTACGTTTCCCATAGTTATGGATTCTCCTTTTGGTAGTTTGGATGAAGTTTATCGCAAGCAAATTGCGAAAAAATTGCCTAAATTGGCGAATCAATTGGTGATTTTGGTAACAAAAACTCAGTGGCGCGGAGAAGTCGCGCAAGAGATGGAAAATTGCACTGGGAGAGAATATGTACTTGTCTACAATTCTCCTAAACCTGATTGCGAAGAAGATGCGATCGAATTGGGCGGGATGCGCTATCCTTTAGTTAAGCACAGTCCGAATGAGTTTGAATATACAGAAATTGTAGAGGTGGATTATGGCTTCTAGTTCGGCAATTACGCAGGTTTTGGAAACGGATATTTGGGTGAAAGCAACGTGGGAAGAGTTTCTGGCTTTTGCTGAGGATTCAACTTGGGAAAAGGGCAAGTTTTATTATTATGAACAACACATGAGGGTAGAAATGTCACCAGTAGGGCCATTACACGGACGTCATAATTCAGTTGTTTCGAGAGTTGTTAATTTTTATACGGCTTTTAGAAATATCCGAATAGTTGAGTTAATTAATGCCAGTTTCCGCAAAGCAGGTATTCGCGAATTTCAACCTGATTTGTCTTATTATATAGGTGCTGATTTTGAATTACCTCCTCCCACGAATACGCCAATTAATTTGAATGAGTTTGCACCTCCAGCTTTAGTGGTGGAAATAGGAGCATCTTCTAGTGCCGATGATTTGGGAGTAAAGCGTTTAATTTACGAACATTCAGAAGTGCAAGAATATTGGGCTGCTAATGCAAATACGAATGCTGTATTTGCCTTTGCTATTACTGCTGGAGGGAGTGGAACAATTCAAAATTCTCTGGTTTTACCTGGGCTGGAAATAGCGTTAATTGAGGAGGCTTTGAATCGGAGTCTGACGGAAGATGATGGGGCGATTAATCGCTGGTTGATTCAAACTTTTAGTCAAGGTTAAAGGAGTGTTTGAGGTGGGGAAAGAGTATCATAAGTTGGTGCGCGATCGCATTCCTGAAATTATTCGTAAAAGTGGGAATGAATGCGAGGTGGTAATTTTGTCAGATGCAGAATACTGTCAAGCTTTGCGACAGAAATTGATGGAAGAAGCTGGGGAAGCTGCGGAGGCTAAGGGGGAAGATTTGGTGGCTGAATTGGCTGATTTGTATGAGGTGATAGATGCGCTGATGGCTAGTTATGGCATTTCGGGCGATCGCATTTTGAAAGCACAAGTCAAGCGCCGGGAAGAAAGAGGCGGTTTTGCACAAAAAATTATGCTGTTGCGGACGGGAAGTAAAGGTGAAAGCTAGATCCCCGATATTAACCAGTGTATAATAGTTATCAACTACATATTAATTGCAATGGGTGCTAACAAAATTAGAATTGCTAAAGATAAAGCCGATTTAGTTAAATCATTAACTTTATCGGATAACAACACCGGCCCTTTCCAGACTTACGCCGATGTCATCGCCTTCGCCGCATCTTTGGGAAATAAGCGGAAAAAACGCTTACCTTTGGGGGAAGTTTCTAAACGAGAACCAGGGGCGATCGATGTTGACATTTTTGTGTCTAGGGGTTACGATATGGCGATTAAATTAATTGCGATCGCCGAAACTAAAAATCCTCACATTCTCTCCCATCTTGATGAAAAATTAGAATCTGAACGCCTCCTGATTTTTGAAGAATATGCTAATGGCGGACTGGAAATTTTGCGAGAAGAATTTCGGGGCGCCGCAGATTATACCGCTCGACTTTTGTTATTTTTAATTACAGAAAGAGACAATCAACATCGGTCAAATGAAGAATTCGATTTAAGCAAATTCTTATTCTGAGTTAACTAAAATTATGATTCACCGATACTTAAAANNAAGCATAGGCGGCAATCCTACTTCTTTTGGATCGACAAACTTGCCGCTAAAACTAATAGCTTGATCCTCAAAAGTTCTCGCTTGGGCCACCGCTTGCCGCAAATGAGCTCGATCCATATCGTCCTGAATTCCCCCTACCAAATATACAATTAACTTCGCCGCTAAATCCTTCCCAGAAACTAGCATTCGCTTTTTGTTCGGATCGTACAAAATCCCGTACCACGCCGACTGAGGATTATCCATATGGCTGAATCCTTCATCCACATCGTATCTGCGAAGTTTATCAAAAGTTGATTTCAGCGAAAGTTTCTTTCTAAATGTGAGAATGCCTAAAGCATTAGCTAAAGCAATTTGACCGACTGGACGAAACAAAATATTGCCCTCGCCCCCTGGTTTCTCAAAACTAAATCGGCGTAATTCTGCTGTTTCTTCGCCGCTTTCAATTCTTTGATAGCTGGGCAAAGTTGCTAAATAATCGAACAATTTCTTAAACTCTTCAATGCCCTCTTTCAGTTCCTCATCTTCGGGACGCATGGGAATTAAACCTTTTTTTTCC
The DNA here is from genome assembly GCA_003542015.1 of Microcoleaceae cyanobacterium UBA9251. Lineage (GTDB taxonomy): Bacteria > Cyanobacteriota > Cyanobacteriia > Cyanobacteriales > Microcoleaceae > Microcoleus. The sequence continues at coordinate 8,171 of DPLL01000227.1, forward strand.
GGCTTCCAATGGGGGAATTTGTATTCTAAATACCGTTCCGACATATCTTGCAGGGCTTGCAATGTGGTGAGCACAGTTGATTTGGCTGCGACTGTGGCGCTGTCCCAATTGACGCGGGGATTTCTGCTATCTTGCTCTTTTAATAAGGGATGGGTGACGGCAATTTTGCGGGCGCAAATCGCAAATCCGTTATCCTCATTTAATAAAGCTAATTGGCCCTGACTCAGCGTCACCGCCATTAAGTTAACGTGCACAAAGATCGATCGCACCCGCCGTTGTGCTTGTTGTCGCGTTTCCCCAGCCACCACCGCCGGAATAAACTCAATTCCGATTTTTTCTTGAGCTAAATCGTAGACTTTTCCGGGGTCAATTTGATATTCTTCCGCTAAATCTTCTAGGGTAATTGCAGCGCCGACGGGTTTTTTATTTTTGTTATATCTTTGCAGGATTCCGGTTTTAATTAAAGTCATCAAACCTTGAACTCCCATCAACCTATGCTGGCCGTCTAAAGCAAAAATTGAAAATTTTTGAGAAACATTCAAAAGTCCTAAATTTTCGTTTTTATCAAAGGATGTGAATTCAGCGGCAGATTTAGTTGCTACGCCATTTTTATCCCATTCATCGGCTAGAGGATTGTCTACCCACGGGGGACTGACGACTACTAAAACTGCGGGGAATTTGTGCGATTTTCGGGCCGCGAGATATTGAGTAAGGGCTGCTTGGCGCGACCAATCTAAGGGGCGCTGGATGATTTCATCGATGGTGGCGTCGTCGCGGACGATGTTGTTAGTTTGGAGGTCGAATTTTTGCCGGAAAAGTGGCATTTGTGAGGCGAAACGCACGCGGGAATCTAACCATTCTAGGGTGACTGAACCGATGTAGGCTTCGCTGTTTCCCATTTGGGTTTTTTGGACGAAAATGCGATCGTCTTTTCCTAAGTAATTATCTAATAACAGTGCGATTTCTTGGCGATCGCTATTTTCTTTTTCTAAAATTTTGCTAGCGAGGTCATCCGCAGGTTGGGTGTTCATCGGCGGTTTTTAGATATTTAGGGTATTTTTTCAAAAATTATCATGTATTAAACTTTATGTCAAGGGTTGTTTTTTAAAAAATATTGTGAAATACTTGATTTATCTCGTTGCAGCCAAAACCTATATCATAAACAATATAAAAAGTCAATAGTTTTTAATACCTAATTCCCATGCCCAATTCCCCATGCCCAATTCCCAATTCCCAATTCCCAATTCCCAATTCCCAATTCTAAATTATGTCTACTCCTTCTTTTGAATACATTTTGCCGGTAATCCGGGGAATTCAAGCGGGCCGCGAATATTACGTGTCGATGTGCCCGGTGCGTTTTTTGCCGAAATTGTTCCCCTTAGAATCTGAAGATTTGCCGCCGGAAATGCGGGCTATTCGCACTCTGAATCAAACTCGGATTCCTGAAATTGCTGACTATTTTGTGAGGAATCCTACAAGTTATACTTGTGGGGCGATCGCCGCTTCTATTGATGCGGATATTACGTTTGAAGCGGTGGGAAATGAGGCGGAGGAACGGAAAATTGGCCGCTTGCGGGTGCCGATGGATGCTAAGTTTACGATTAATGATGGACAGCATCGCAGGGCGGCTTTTGAAATGGCTTTGAGGGAAAATCCGCAGTTGGGATATGAGACGGTGGCGCTGATTTTGTTTCTCGATATTGGGTTGGAGAAGTCGCAGCAAAAGTTTGCTGATTTGAATAGTTTTCAGGTGCCTTTGGAAGCGTCGCTGAGTTTACTTTACAACCACCGGGACGATCGCGCCCGGTTGGTGAAGGCGGTGGTTAAGCAGGTTGAGGTTTTTCGGTGTTTGACTGAGATGGAGAGGGGGAGTTTGAATGGGCGATCGCACAAATTGTTTACGCTAAGTGCGATCGATCGTGCTATCATGGCTTTGCTATCGAATTTTCCGGGCGATGAAATGACAAACCACCCTCATTCCCATCTCAAAAAAGGGAAAAAAGAGGAAGAACTTGCTCAAAAAATACAAGTTGCGGCTGCTTATTGGACTGCGGTTAGTAGTTTTATGCTGGATTGGCAATTAGTTCTGCACAAGCAAGTTGCGGCGGGGGAAATACGGCGGGATTTTGTGCATTGTCGTAGTGTTGTTATGGAGAGTTTGGGGGAAGTTGGGGCGGTTTTGCTGTCGGTTTTTCCTGAGAGTTGGGAGGAACGTTTGGTCCTTTTGCGCGAGGTTGATTGGTCGATTTCTAATCCTGATTGGGAGGGTGGGATTTTGTTGAAAGGGGGGATTTCTAAGTCGAGGGCGAGTGTTGGTTGGATGAGTGATTATTTGAAAGTTAGGTTGGGTTTGGGAACGGCTGATGGAGCAAGTAACTCATCAATTCCCGGAGCTAGATCGGACTGAGGAAGGTTATTGTCAGACATATAAGTTAATTAAATTTGTGTAGAGACACAATTTTAGATCGCCAACCATATAAGTGTACACTAATCAGGGATACTATTTTGTGGTATGGGCAAAAAATAAAATAAAAAAATCAGGCTCGATCAAGCATTACATTATATCGTAAAATATTAATATTGACAATAGGAGCTTTCAGATATGATACAAACTCAACAGATCTCATTATTCCCAAGTCGCACCGTTACCGAATTAATAGAAGATATAGAATTGCTAACTGAAGAAATTCAAGATTTATATTGTCTTGACGAAATTCCTTGGGTGATTGGATATAGTGGGGGAAAAGATTCAACGGCAGTATTACAGCTAATTTGGAATGCGATCGCTAATATTCCACCTGAAAAACGTATAAAGAAAATTGATGTCATTACCACAGACACTCTAGTAGAAAATCCGATAGTATCTACATGGGTTCGTAAGTCTATTAAGCAAATGAATGTTGCAGCCATAGAACAAGAAATGCCCATAAATACTCATGTGTTACAACCAGAGTGGACAGATACTTTTTGGGTAGGTTTGATTGGTAAAGGATACCCAGCACCCAGAGGTAAGTTTCGCTGGTGTACCGATCGCCTAAAAATTTCTCCATCTAACCGTTTTATTCGTAATGTTATCCGAACTAGCGGGGAAACAATACTTGTATTAGGGACTCGTAAAGCTGAAAGCACAAAGCGCGCTCATAGGATGAAAAAAATGGAAGCCCGACGGGTACGCGATCGCCTAAGCCCTAATATGAACTTACCAAATTCTCTGGTTTATAGCCCTATTGAAGACTGGCGTGATGATGAAGTTTGGCTTTATCTAATGCAGTGGGACAATCCTTGGGGATACAGCAACAAAGATTTGTTCGCTATGTACCGGGGTGCTAGTGCTGATAATGAATGTCCCCTAGTTGTCGATACTTCTACCCCTAGCTGTGGTAGTTCTCGTTTTGGATGTTGGGTTTGTACGATGGTAAGTCAGGACAAATCACTAACAGCGATGATTCAAAATGATGAAGAAAAAGAATGGTTGCAACCTCTCTTAGATTTTCGTGTAGAATTGGATGTTGAAGATAGTCGCGATCGACGTGACTTTCGGCGACGCAATGGAAATGTTCAACTGTATGAGCGTAATTTAGAGGGTGAAATAGCTATTGAGCCTATTCCCGGCCCTTATAGTAAAGAAGCACGGGATTATTTACTGACTCGACTTCTTTCTGTTCAAACTGAAATTCGTTCTAAAGCACCTGAAGATATGCGCGACATCACTTTGATAAGCAACGAAGAACTTAGTGAAATCCGCCGAATTTGGCTGGAAGAAAGACACGAATTCGACGACAGTTTACCCCGCATTTACGAAGAAGTCACGGGCGAACCTTTTGAAGATTCCCGTCCCGCCGCCGAAAGAAAACTTCTCGGTAGCGACGAATGGACTGTGCTCGAAGAAATGTGCGAGGACAAAATGCACCTCGAATTAATGGCAAAACTCCTAGACACAGAACGCCAATATTACACCAAACCCCGCCGTACTGGCATTTACGCCGATTTGGACAAATGCTTTGAAACCAGTTCGCGATCGAGAACTGAAGCAATTGGTAACGCCCACTATCAACGCAACTTAAAAACAGCGGTGGAAGCTGTTAAAGCAAATCCGACTGAGAATATTCAGCAAGTCAAAGATGCGATCGGCAAAAGCAACAGTTCTGCAAAAGACGATACCGTTGATCTTGCCAAACTGAGAGAAGAACTTGAAAGTAGCAGCAACCAAAGCAGACAGCTATCTTGGGCTGACATCAAATATTCACCTCCCAATACAGGAGGGTCAAATAACAAAGATTAGCACGCGCTAGCCTGCGGTTCAACCCGAAATTTGTTGACAACCACCCCAAGCGATCGGATATAATGGGTTGTCAACTAACCGCAGCATTGCCCAACCCTCATCGTTTAAATTCCGAAATTTTTACGACCATGATTAATCCTAATATTCCCCATCAGGATCTTACATACAGCATCATCGGCTGTGCAATGAGAGTACACCGGAGGACACAAAAAGGTTTAAGGGAAAAACATTACCAAAGAGACTTTGATGCAGAAATGATTGAATCCGGTTTAACAACAGAAATGGAGTATCCCAGACAAATCTATGACGGTCAAGTTTGGATGGGAATCCTCTATCTAGACCATTGGGTGAATGAATGTATTGTAGTAGAGGATAAAGCCGTGAATTATCCAATGACCGATAAAGATAAAGCTCAAATAATAGCTTACTTAGCAGCTACAGGAGCACAAGTAGGTTTATTTATAAACTTTGGACGCAGCAAATTAGAATATCACCGCATCCTCCCACCAAAATCTGTACAAGGTTGGCAGAAACACATTCAACCATACTTGTGGAGGCCGAAAACAAGTGGCAGAGGTTGGACAAGAGGAAGTCCAGGAACATACGAAGAAACAGATGCCGAACTCCCCTTACCTCCCAGCATTCGACCCCCGAACCAGGAGGAAGATTCAACCGATGTGATTGATTGGTAGCAAAGGGGGGCGGTTAGCAACGGATTGTGTAACGGATTTAACGGATGATTAGCTGATTAGTTACCAAATCCGTTATTAACCACCAACCACCCATCCGTTAAA
>DPLL01000226.1 GCA_003542015.1 Microcoleaceae cyanobacterium UBA9251
TTGTACAGCGTAACACCGTCAGCTATTAACTCAATGCCTTCAACACATTCAAGAGATTGGTGGCTATTGATGTTGCTGTTTTCAGACTTTCGGCGCTGTCAACAGGAGCTTTTTGGGCGGTATTGACAAACTGCTCCAGTGATGCTATCAACTGTGTCTGAGTCTGCTTGAGGCCACTTTCACCAGCAACTTGCTCTTGAGTTTCCTGAGCCGAACCCTGTGCCAGATTAGAAGGCGAATACACAGTTTCAATCGTATGGCGATCGCTGCTGGCCTCTTTACTATCACTGACAATCAGCCGGACTGCTGGATCGCCGATAATCGCATAGTTGCGGGCGTCATTGTTAGCTGTCCACATCCCAGCCAAACTCTGATTATTGGCGGTCGCACCAAACTTGATCTCTTCTAGATCCATGCTGAGGTCGGAGGAAATTTCCGCATAGCGCTCGTCAAAATACTCTACCGCAGACCCGACTGGATGACCTTCCAGCAGACGCTTCACGGTACTTTGAAACACTGCGATCTGCCTGCGATCTGCACTAGAACCGCGAATGTCTGACCAGGAGAAAGAACAGCCCCACGCGCGATCGACGTGACCAATTACAGCGAGAGCACCTCCCTTGGGATGACTCAGGAGTTTCTGCGGCAAGCGAGCAAGAAAGGGGTACGGTGCAATGTCTGGTCGTTCAGAAAGGGATTTTTTGTGACCATCGAATTCATCCTTTTGGGGGCAACCTGCGCCATAGCAAGCAAAGTGAAAAGCAATTAGCCCTAGCAGGCGAGCGTCCTCGCCAATATCGTCCCCTGAAAAGTAAAAATCTTCCGGGATCGGCTGTCTCCACTGCTTGGGACCTGGCCAGTCTTGGCACAGCAGTGCCCCTTGGTGGCGCAGTTGTAACGGATCGCCATTTTTAAAGCCCATGCCGTGGCTGGCAGTGAACAGCAAACTAGGCGTTTCGCTACCTCCTAGCAGTTGCCCCAGGCGGGCCTTGGTTGCTTCTTCTTTAAGAATCGTTTTCACATCCCAGTTGGGATGTTCCTCAACAACCCATTCCGAAAGTGGCATAATGAGGTCTTGAGTGCTGAGATTAGTAGCAGCATCTCCTGGGTTGCACACGCCGAAAAAGGCAGCGCTAGGGGATAGAGATAAATTGCTAGTTTCAGCTTCTACTACACTGCGAGCGTACTGTGCGTATTCCTGTGGCGTATCAAAGTAAATGCGACCCACTGCGTACTGAACGCTGAGCTGGGACTGAAAACGATAGGGAATTGTTACTGGATCTCCAACAATCAGCAAATAGTAGGGCATTTTGTCTGGATCGGCCGGGCCAGCCCCTACTCCCTGACGCGACAGAAACTGATGTTTTGACTCGCCCGGACGATAACCCCTGACGCCAGTGTATTCCTGGTAATATTTTTCTTTCTTCTGGGTTGCTTGCCTTTTACGATGTTCTAATAGTTCGCTGAGTGCTTCCTTGATTGCCGGATCGGCATTGTAAGCAAAGATTACTCCCCAACCCGTTTCTTCTAACTTCTTAGGGTCTACTCCCTCCATAGGAGCAAAATCAGGATCTAATCCTTTGACTATGGCATTTTTTTTCTTGAGATCGGCGATATGTTCTGGATCAAACTCTTCGCCTTGGGCAATTCTAGATACTTGCTCGGCGGTCAGAGGGGGAAGCAAATAATCGCCTGTCGAGCCATTAATTCCATTGAAAAATAGCAAGTCTTCTTCGTTCATATTTTTGGTTCCTGGTTGGTTGAGCGAATAATCACAATTTGAGTTTTGAGTGAATCAGATAGAAACCCCACAACCTTTTTTAACAAGGGCTTTCTGAGTCTCTATCCGTTCTCACAGGCAAAAAAATTGAGTCTAACTCTGGCCGTTAAATGGGATAAGCTGCCGACCACACAGCATGGGCGACTTCCGGCTTGGCAATGTCGCAATGGGCACCACTGGTTGGCCCTCCCAGGTTCACATCACAAATAAATTTGCTGCTTTCCAGGTTATAGATTTTGCCCGGCTTAAAATCATAAGAGGCACCGCGTGGTAGCATATTCGTGTTTTCTGCTGCGAGGTCATCTCCGCCTAGACCAAAGCTGCCAATTCCGCCATATTTAGGCAATTGACCGGGGGCAAAGTCCACACTACTAAAGGCAGTCTTTCCAGCTAGGGGGTACATCCGGCCGACTGCATAGTCGAACTGCGAGTGAGTTGTAACGATCGGACCTGCGACTTTACCTTGAGCGATGATTGTATTAAAGTAACCGGGGCGATCGCGTTCGTATGAAATCTTTGAACAATAAGACCAGAGCGATACAGCTCCTTGTACCAACGCCAGAGAATCCACAGGGCGGACTAAGATGCCCTTTCCTTTTGGACCCGACAGGATGGAAGAGACAACAATGCATCCGAAACTGTGACCCATCAGGTGGAATCGCACCGTTTCAGCAGCGTTCTCTTGCAGTGTTTTTAACAAGTTGAAGCCACTGTTCTCACCGATTTGGCGAGCGCGCTCTTTCATTTTCCAATAAGACAGTACCCGTAGGGGGTCCAAAACCTTATCCCAGACTGAACTGCTGTCGGTGCTGAAACTTACTGGTTCATCTTTACTCGCTTCATAGATGGCTTCTGGATCGAAACCTTCCCAATCCGAACCCGGTGCCGCACCTTCACCTTCGCTACCCAAGTCAGCCTCTTGGTTCAACACTTGGTAGGCGTTCAGTACCTCTGGTGACAAGCTATCAAGTGTGTTATCTTCCGCCGCTGCCCTGAGAATTGTTTGCAGGGCTTGCCGTGCTGGTTCAGTGTTAGCGATGCGATCGGCATATTCATCGACTACGCGATCGACTGGATCTTCGTCGTTCACGTCAAAGGACACCGAACTTGTCAAATCTTCATCGCCCCAAGGCTTGCTAGGCCAGTGCAGCCCAATCATTAAGGGACGAAATCCCGATCGCACCTCTTTGATTTTTTCAATATCGGCTGTTTGTTTAGCCATTGCGCCAATCCAGTCGTTGTACTGCTGTCGCGCTGCGGGGATGTCGCCCAGCCACCCGTGGCTCATCAGGAATACATCTGTGATTGGCTCATTCGCTAGTGCTGAGAAGATTTGTTCGCTCAGTTTCTTCCCATCAGCTTCATCGCGTTCCTTGCCATCCTTATCAAAGGCAATCAGGTAGTAATTCAAAGAAGTATTAGGTACTTTTTCAATTGGCATGGCATTTACTCACTTAAGAAAAACTGGTCGAACGGTAGGTAAAGGAACCGAGGTTCTGATGGCGGTGTTTTGTTTCCGCTTCTGGGCCTATGTTATCATGCAGCTATCTACTTTGGGTTGCGCTGCCTGAATCAATCAAGTAGACCTCTTGCAAAAGTCAAATTTACCCCCCTTAGTCCCCCCTTATTAAGGGGAGAAACAAGAATAATCTTGCTCCCTCCCCTTAATATNNAAGGGGAGGGTTGGGGTGGGGTGCTTTGGATTTTTGCAAGAGTTCTAGTAGAACTAAATATTGATACTTTGGGGAATTTGAGAAGGTAGCAAGAATTTGTAAGGCATGAGGCGGGAACGGTTTCTCTTGCTAATCTCAATTTCAATATCTCTTAGCTGATTTTGAAACTCGCCCAGATATGACATGACTTTGGCATCTTTAAAGTGTCCTTTGTTGTATTGACCTAGCTGCGTGTAATATACCGAACCAAGTAAATATGTCACCCCAATTTGGGTTTGGGAGCGGTCTAGAGAAGGTAGCATACTCATAAAGTTCCCTTGTTTCTCAGAACTTGTAGGTGCTGGGGAGTAGATAGCGAAAGGAAAAGCCGGCGTATAGCTCATTAATTCAGATTGAGGGAAATTAACGGCCGCGTGCTGAGCACTTGCAGTAAAAATGACACTAGAGACAGCATCAATTAAATAATTGAGTGTTTTAATTGCACCTGAAGCATCTTCTCCAAAATTCTTTAGGCGACCCCCTTGATCGGAAACTAATTCCTGTGCCCAATTTTGTAAAGCTTTATCTTCGAGTAGTTGTTGGTCGCTAGTGTAGTAAATGCTTAAATAAGCACCAACCCAGGTATGAATAGCATCCCAAATCAGCAGTCCATCATCTCGATAAGGATGATCGGGTAACTGATCGCTGTTGCGGACACCCTGCTTTGTCAATGTTTTGGGAAACATTACATCATTGAAGTTGTGCAAATAGATTTTTGCTCCTTCAACGGCAATAACTCGATCGTCCTCAATAGTGCTAGCTAGAAGCTGATCTACTTTTCCTCCATTAGCAATTAAGGTTTTATGAGCCCCGTAATTGATTAATATAGTTCCTTCAAAGTGAGGATCTAGCAAAATTCTTAATTTGTGATTTGCTGGCAATTTCCGCTTAGTAGCTAGAACAAAAGGTTCTACAAATAAATGAGTGCGACCTAAATGACTAACTAATTCGTGGTAGTTGCTATCCGCCATTTGAACAATGGTTTTAGCTACCATCCAGTTGTCGCCATCTAGCGGCGTAAAGACTGGTGGATTTTCACTTACAGAAGGTTGCTGGCATTGAATAGCTACTGGGATTAGAGAGCGAAATGAACTACTCACTGGGGGAACGGCAAATAATGCTAAAGGCGCACAAGGGTATTTTTTGACGTTGTTTGGAAAACTCCCCTGTGCCATGTTTTTTAACATGGAATAATCGGCTTGATAAAGTCGGCCTTCTTGCAGAGCAGCTTCAAGTGAGTCGGAAAACTCAAACTTTTCGATTATTTGCTGATATTTTTCGTTAGTAATCTGCAAAGGTTTATTTTGTTCTGATAGCTGCTGGAGCATAAGTGGGTTTGGCCCAGCAACTCGCATATAGGCAAAAATTAAATCTTCTTGAAACCTTTGGCTAATCTGGGGTAAGCGGATATCTACAAATAAGCTATTGTAATCCTCCAGACTGGGAAAATCTTGAAATTCTCCTGTAGAAAAATCTACATTTGAACTTTCCTCACTTTCTAATTGCAACAATTTTAGGTTTTCTTTGATTATTTCCTTGAAGGCTAAATCCAGCGATTCTCCTGACGTATCTTCCAAGTCTGAGCCAACACTAAAGTCTAATGTCTCTGAAGTTTCACTAGATTGGTAGGCATTAGCAAATTGCTCATCTATCTCTCTAAGCTGCTGCTCAATTTCAGAGTCTTCTACTGATTCACTACCACCTACGCTGAAAGATACTCCACCCGGAGAAAGCTCTTCCGTAATTTGTTGGGCAGCCGAGGCTATTTTCCAAGCAATATTTGTCAAATATTCTTTACTATCAACGCTCTTAATTTCTTGCTCAGTATCTTTCAATACTTGCAGCTTTTCATCAATGGATGAACTTTATTCTGTGCTATCTCCCACACTAAAAGATGGGATGCCGTTGTTAAAATTCCGGGCTTTATTAGCACTTAAAATTGTTATTTTTTGTACAACCAGCATTACCCATTCTTTACTGGGTAGCTCTTGACTTGGTATGTTGAGATTAATGACAGGCACAGGCAATCGAGGCGAAGTCGTCATAGCGAGGCTGGGAATATAATCATAATTATAATTATATTCCCCAAATGGACGAAGACGGAAAGCAAGTTTGACGAACTTATAAAGTGTTAAGAGAGTATTGATTAGGGTGGTTTTGTCCGAATGAGAATTTGGCGTTTCAGAAGATAAAGGCATATGCCCTCCTGTAGTTGTGAGAGATTTATTTAGCGAGTAAGCTTAAGCTTACCATATCGTTTCAGCCAAGCGCATAACTTTCTGTACGGTTGCTCATTTCACCCCGTAATATTGGAGTGCGGTTTGGTAAGAGGCTTGAGCATCATCAAAGCGATTTTGTCGAACTAACGCATTACCTAACTGCAAATGCCTGTGTCATTATTTGGCTTAATTGTCAATGCCTGATGGTAAAGTTGGATGTCGTCGGGGAGCGAGTAAAGTGCATCAGCTATTGAAGCCCTGAATAACTCGCTACATTCTTATCTTTCCGACTGCTGCACCTCCAACCAAGCCTCCAAATCCGCCATAGTAGCAAAATCCAACAGCGCCTCACTCAAATCTTCGAGCACTAGCAAGGGCAGATTGGCAAGGCGCGATCGCATTTCCTCAGAAATTTCTTGCCGTAACCGACGGGTTAATTGTCGGACAATCAGGGCACAGGCTTCTGCCTGCCGTCCTTCCTGCCGTCCT
>DPLL01000224.1 GCA_003542015.1 Microcoleaceae cyanobacterium UBA9251
CGCAGAAGCTGAGGTTTCAACTGTCGAAATACCGACTGTTGAAGCAGCAGAAGCAGTTGAAATAGCTGTCGCCCACCAACCAGAAACTATTGCGAGTGGAGAAATGACTTCATCAAACGAACCAGAAACAACTGTTACTATCACCGAAGTTTCTTCGGGGACTGATCCAGAAAGTGCGATCGGTACAACAAAAGTTACCATCACCGAAGAACCGCCAAGTCAGACTCAGCAGATAAAAGAACAAATTATCTCAATGTTGTCTGAACTTCCCGCTTATATCGGCGGCTTTTACGAACAATACAAAAGTCCCTTGACAGTTGTAGGCTTAATTATCGTCTCAATTATCTCTTTGAAAGTGCTTTTGGGCGTAGTAGATGAACTCAATGATATTCCGCTGCTATCACCCACATTCGAGCTAATTGGTATCGGATATACTGTGTGGTTTGTCTATCGGTATTTGCTGCGCTCTTCTAACCGTCAACAATTAGGTCAAGAAATTCAAGCCATAAAAGAACAAGTTTTCGGCAAAAAATCCTAGATTTTTGCTAGTAAATTCTTGAATTTGTGCCCGATACTGACAATTTTAAATGAGTTGTCAGTGTCGGTTTTTTTTAGGAATTTTTTTAATAGATGATTCGGCGATTGAAATCGCTACTACACAAACGAAGTCCGAGCAGACAGGGACTAAGAAATAACCAATAATATCAAGTCCGATTGAGTAGTTGTCATTCTGAGAGAAGCGAAGAATCTCCGAGATGGTTCGCTACACTGCGTTGCGATTGACTCATGACAAGTAAGCGTTTATAGTAAGTGATTTACCGGACATGATATAACTAATAACAACTAACTAATAACAACTAACAACTAACTAATGACTAAACTCCCGCCGCAGTGAACGCCGCCCAGTAATAAGGATTAGCAAAAGGATGAGGTTTGCGGTTGCGAATTAGTTGCAAAGAAGCTTCAGCACTCAGGCGAGAACTTTGAGGAAGCCGATCGAACATTTGGGAAATTTGAGGTTGAAAATCCGCCAAAAGCAGCTCCAACTCGTCGCCAGTCAAATCCCGCAACCACCTCTGAGCGCCGTTTAGAGCGTGAGCCACATCTCCCACCTGCAACCTCGAAAACCGTCCCAGATTTTCATAAAACTTGCTGATCAGCAACAGGGTTGAAACATCATTCAGCTTCCAAAGACTGCTGACAACACTAGATGTGCCAGCATACAGCAAACCCGCCGACAAACCAACAAAATCTCCACCAACTGCGAAATATCCCGCAGTAATTTCGCAAGCAGATAAAGTTACTAAAAAGTATTGCCTAAAATCCCGATTAAATATTTCCTCTAAGCTCAGAAACTCCTCTGTCAAAAAGACGCCAGATTTCAGTGGCATCGCCAAATTTAGCAAACTAAAACAAGCAAAGTGAGCGCACTTGATCTGCGGCAAATCCCAGGATTTTTCGGTCAAATTTACCGGATGATTAGCAGCAATTGCACTGCTAACATTTTGTTTAGTTGCCTGCTTCTGGCGCACAACTTCCGCACTATGAAAATACTGGCAAATATTGGCGACTTCAATATTGCTGTAGAGCGAATCTTTAGTAAAATTGGGAACAGCCAAAAGTTGCTGCAACCGTGGTCTTGATCGGCCTATTGCCCCCCTGCGGGCGATTTGTTTCAACCGCAATAGCTGACAGCTAGGAGCATAGCGAATGCCTCCTGTAAATCGATCGATCAAATAAGCAGCAGGCGGTTGAATGTCGCCAACAGCCGAACTTTGAAATAAATCTGAACTGCTTGAGGTTGACAAATCCCAACCGCTACGATCGCCCCAAGGAACTCTAAAACTGCCTGAACCCCGATCGAACCTCTTTCTGTCCCCTAAAGGCAAAGCATGAAGTGGCAAAGCGTGCAAAGATTGGTGAGGGACAAAAATCAGTCGATCGCAAGAGTCAGGAATCAGCGAGACTACTCGGTCTATTTCCAGCAGCGAAGCTAAGCGGGTGAGTCGATCGGGGAGATGATTGATCCAGCGACCTTTTTGTTCAGAATAAGCCCTGAGATACTCCTGAACCCAACCTTCCAAAGCCAAAGCATTTTTGGGCGAACACAGGTGTACAGCGGGATACTCGGCATCAGCAGTCACCACAAAAGCGACCAGCAGCTCGCCCAAACTAGCCCACACCACCGCAGCACAATTGCGATCTGGCAACAATTCCCGAATTTGCTTAAATTCGATCGGTTCAACTTTGCGAGTTAGGCTGAAGAAAGGGTCGATCGGCTCCACCTCACTCTCGATCAAGGCGTCAAACTGCCGCCACAATTGATTCAGGTGCGTCAAGTCTGAGCAAGGAAGCAGAGAACCGCTGTTGAAACCCTGGCTGTCATCCCCGGAGGAAATCACAACTCTTGGAAAACACCCCGGCCCATCGGGAGTCGAGTGTTGTTGCTGCTGACGTTCGGCTGCGATTTGCAGTTGCAGGTACTCGAACTCGCCTCGAACCGCTGCGGACATTTCAACTCTAGGAGTCAGGTGGCATTTAATCAGCAATTCTACCCAATTCAGAGCTTTGTAGCGCTCTGCGTATTCCAGAGCCCTAGCATAATATTGGGGTTCGGTGGCACCTTGTTTCAGACAAACTTGCAGCAAGCATTTGTAAAGTTCAGTCCAGGTTTGAGCTCTGTTGAGTTTCCCGATACTTGGTCGATCGCCCAAATTGAGCGAATCGCCGACTGCTTCGCAGCGCAAAAATTCAACTGTATCGACAGCAGCAGCAAAAACATCGTAAGCCCGGAGTAATTCGCCTCTTTCTTGGTAAACCTGACCCAAATAAAATGAAGTAAGAGCCCAGCGGTGCGGAGCAGTTTCGCGAGTGTAGACAAGGCCTGCACTTTCATAGCAGGCGATCGCGCTTTCCTGGTGAGGGGAGTTGTCGCGCTCCGTCAATGCCGCAAAAGCTCGACCGAGATAGGTTTGCAGCATCGCCCAGCGTTCGGGAACAAGGGAGCGGGTGTAGACTTGCAAGGCGTTTTGATAACAGGCGATCGCGCTTTTGAGGTTACGGTTTCTTTCCCCTTTCAGATGTTCGCTCAAAGCGTGGCCGAGGTAGGTGCACAGCATGGCCCAGCGTTCGGGAGACTTTTGGCGGTTGTAAAACAGCAAAGCATTTTGGTAGCAGGCGATCGCCATTTCCAGATTTTCTGCCCGCTCCCCTTTGAGCCTGCGATTGTAAGCCCTGCCGAGGGAAGTTTGGAGCGAAGCCCAGCGTTCGGGAAACCTGATCCGAGTGTACACTTGCAAAGCATTTTGATAGCAGGCGATCGCGCTTTCCAAATTTTCTACGGGATCGCCTTTAAGGCGATCGAGCAACACCCGGCCCAAATTGCCGCGAGTCGTCGCCCACTGCAACGGAAAAGCTTCTGGAGTGCGTATTTGCAAAGCTCTGTGATAACAGTATATGGCGTATTCCAGATTTTCGGCTCGGTTGCCCAGCAGGCGATCGCAGTAAGCATTTGCCAAATTATTTTCAGTGGTTGCCCAGCGGCGGGGAAACGACTGGCGGTTGTAGACTTGCAGGGCATTTTGATAGCAGGCGATCGCCAGTTCCAGATTTTCGGCCCTGTCGCCTCCCAGACGACGACTGTAAGCACGGCCCAAATTATTTTGAGTGCTGGCCCACTCTTCCCCGAAAATCTCGCGACTACGGACTCGCAACGCATTTTGATAGCAAGCGATTGCCTTTTCCAGGTTGTCTGCTGGCTCTCCTCTCTTGCGATCGCTGTAAGCGCTACCGAGATTATTTTGTAGCATCGCCCACTGTTCCGGGTACTGTTGGGGAGTACGCAAGGCGAGAGCATTTTCAAAGCAAGCGATCGCCTGTTCGATATTTTGAGCCCGATCGCCTTTGGGGCGATCGCTATAAGCATTTCCCAAATTGTTTTGCAACGCCGCCCATTCCTGGGGAAAATCTTTGCGGGTAAACACCTGAGCAACAGCTTCGTAACCTGCAATGGCGATTTCTAAATTATTTGCCCTGCTACCGAGAGGAAAATGCCGAATCTTGTTGCTCAAATTGCCGATTTGGGCTGCAATGCGCCGACGCTCGGTCTGATCTGCTGTCGGCAGTACCGTCCTTGCCCACCCACGCAGCAGTTGCGCGAAGTTCTGGTCTAATTTGTCTACATTCGCGCCCAGGAGCGAATACACCTGTGGCGCATCAGCCGGCAGCGCCGCCGCCTGCAATACTTCTGCTAAAAAAATCAGATATGCTGGCGGGGTTGCTGGTAATTTAGAATTACCCCGAGTGACTTGTAACGGGGAAATCACCCTTTGGAAAAATTTCGCCACCTTGACTAAACTTTCTGGTGTCAGTGTCGGCACTTCCAAGTACAGTGTTTGCACCAATTCAGAGTCGATCGACTTTGAGTCTGCACTCAAAATCAAATCTGTTCCTAATTCCTCTGGATTTTCCAGTAGTGCTCGGAGCATATTAAAATCCATTTCGCGACGCTGTTCGTCCATCTTGATTCCGTTGAACTATTAACCATAGGATTAGTGCCCCCGTGCAGCCAATTCAATCAATAAATCGGGAAATTTCAATCCCTAATTCTATTTACGCTGCTTTTCGGCCTAAAATCAATGGTAGTTCTGTGTTGATTTGCGTCCCTCGGCGGTTGAAAAATCAACAATAAAGTCGCGATCGAATGACTCAAGTCTGACATTCGATCGCGACTTTTAACAGTGAAGCCAAACAAAATCCACTGATACCAGTTTTTTATGAGGCTGCATAGAATCTGATCCCCCCTAACCCCCCTTAATAAGGGGGGAACNNGGATTTAGGGGGATCGAGATATATGCAACGACCCATTAAATTGGTATGAGTAGAATTACTGGACTGTTTGGGAACGCAGAGCTTTTTCTACTGCTTCTAAAGCTCGATCTACTTCAGCAGCCGTCACAATCAGCGGCGGAACAAACCTCAGCACTTTCGGCCCTGCGGGGACTAACAGCACTCCGGCTGCGATCGCCGATTTGACGATATCAGCAGATGTGAGTTCAATGTCAGCTTGCAATTCCAAACCGACAATTAAACCCCAGCCCCGCACATCGGCGATTAAATTGGGATATTCAGCCGCCAGCTTATGGAGTCCATCTCTCAACTGTTCGCCGCGTTGCTGTACATTTTCGAGAATATTTTCCCGTTCCAAAGTTTGACAGACACACAAAGCTACAGCACAAGCAAAAGGATTACCGCCAAAGGTGCTGGCGTGACTTCCGGGTTCAAAGACATCACAGAAAGACTTGCACAGCATAGCGCCGATCGGGATACCGCCACCCAATCCCTTAGCAGAAGAAAAGATATCCGGTTCAATGCCGAGGTTTTCGTAGCCCCAATATTTACCACTGCGTCCCATCCCGACTTGCACTTCATCGAGAATTAACAGGATGCCTTTTTCGTCACAAATTTCACGAATACGTCGGAAGTAAGCGACATCACCGGGGCGAACTCCGCCTTCCCCTTGCAGCGCTTCCATCATAATTGCAGCTACTTGGCGCTCGTCTTTGTCCAGTTCTGCGATCGCAGATTCAAGAGCAGCAATGTCATTGTACGGCACGTAGTGAAATCCCGGCACCAACGGGCTAAAACCCTTTTGGTACTTGGGCTGTCCCGTCGCCGTAATTGTGGCCAGAGTCCGCCCGTGGAAACTAGCGTGGGCCGTGATGATCGTCGGATTAGCGATATTTAATTTTTCGTGGCCGTACTTGCGGGCGAGTTTAATTGCCGCTTCATTAGCTTCCGCACCGGAGTTACAAAAGAAGACGCGATCGGCACAAGAATGGTCTACAAGCCACTTCGCCAGCTCTCCCTGTACGGGTATATAGTAAAGGTTAGAAACGTGGTGTAGCGTCTGAATTTGCTGGGTTACAGCCTCAATTAGAGCCGG
>DPLL01000059.1 GCA_003542015.1 Microcoleaceae cyanobacterium UBA9251
CGATCGAAGAAACCGGGTTTTTACCAAGTCTTCGGGATGGAAGAAAGTATTTTCGCAAAAACCCGGTTTCTAGACCTTGATGCGTCGATTCCCAATATTGGGATTTCCCCAATCTCAAATCTGGGTTAAATCCTCCCTCAAACTCTTAGTCCGCGCAGGCGGACTTTGTTTGTGTAGAAGCGATTTCAATCGCCGAGTGACGGAGATAACTATCAACTATCAACTGTCAACTGTCAACTCTTTTGCATCTGCCAAAATCGGATTAACATCAAACCAATAATCCTCACCATAACGATATTCAAACACCCAAAGACTACGCAATAAAATTTGATATTTAGTCTCTCCACTCACAGTTTTAGTAGCAGCGACTTGGCGCAGCAGTGCCCATTCATCCGGTTCGATCGCCAAAGTAAGCTGATGGCGGCGCTGGATAATCACATTTTCCAAAGTTTCCCGCGACAAAGGGGGGTCTTGTTTCTGTAGACAACTATACAGCAGTTGCAGCAAATTGCGGACATGACCACCGCTGACTCGACAAAGGCGATCGAGAGTTTCGGGAGCATCAAAAATCTTGCCAATCCAAGCATAACGTGCGATCGGCTCCAACGCAGGAAAAGCGCGAGCTAGAACCATCTGTCGCAACAATTCCACGCCCTGAGCGCACTCAGAACCGTCGCGGAATTGCACCAGCACCATTGGTAATACCTTTGGATCTACCCCAAATCGATTGGTAAGCTGAGCCAAATCGTTAGAGAAAATCAGCACCAAAGGAATTGTATAAACTACGTGACAATTGAGTCTGGCCAACTGTTCGCCCCTGTCTACAAACAGATATTCCGGCTGAAGTCGCCCGGTTGGCTTCACGCACAAATGTATGCGATCGAGATTATCAATAATTACCACAAGTCCTTGTTTACCCAGGCGTTTGAGTGCTTGATTAGCCGGTTCGAGCAACTCATTATTCAGAGCATCCAAAATTACATTAGTTCGCGGCTCCAAATATTGCCTCAACTCCGATCGCAAATTCGGAGCATCTTTAGTTTTAGCAGTAATTTTGCCAATTCCCAAAGCCAAAGAAAACTCTCCATCCGTACTGGCATTTATGCCACCAACACCCGGTAAAGAAGCTTCAGCTTTCAGGTCAATTTGAGTTTGAAAAACATCTGCTACCCCTTTCAGCAAAGCTTTAAAACCAGTAGGTTGCAGCTTAATTTTCATCTTCTCAATGCTTTCGCTCACCTGACGAGCAACGCTCAACAAAATGTCAGTAATATCAACATCTGCCATATCTAAGTCTTTGCTAGACTCAAAGTAGACTACGTGAAATCCCTGATGCTCCAATTCAGCTTGCAGCCGCAACAATTCTGTAGATTTCCCACAGCCAATATGGCCCGTGAATAATTGACAGGTGGGCGAGTCAGGGGAGAGGTGGCTGATGGTGCGCTCCAATTGTTCTACGATTGTGCCGCCCCGCACGGTTGAGAAATCGATATAGTATTGTCGGTCTTCTTGATTTGCTACTGCTAAGGTGTAGCTGGGATTGCAAGCCTTATAAAATTTCTTTAAATTTAGTTCCATACCCTGTGCGCTCAAAATACATTATGCCCTAATAGCTTATTCATGTAGCTCTTGCAATAATCAGCATGAATTATCAATTTATGCTCAAGTTTTATTTTACGGTCAACATTTTGAGGTGCCTCTGAATCCACACTACCAAATTTGACATTGTTTTTGCAGATTAGAATCAATAAAAAGTTGTCAACCGGCGATCCCTATGCAGTGGTTATGCTGAGGGATCGCGGGTGAGTTTACATCAATGACGAAGATTTGGCGGTAATGTTCTCGGAAGAAAGTGGCTATTTGAGTGCGGTTAACCGAATACAAAAATGGTCGGTACTAGAGCAATAGTCTACAGCTTTGTAGAGGAGACTTTTTTAAATGAACCACAGAGAACACAGAGAACACAGAGGAAGAGAAGAGAGAGTTTTACAAATCATGATTTTGTATCTACTCTACCATTTGTTCGCCTACACCTGCTGCTGAAGCCTGGTTTTGGCCTGTTACAAGCCGATCGCCCGCAACAGCCATGCGCCTGAAAATTAGCAACCTTGGTAAAATTAGCCCCGCGTTCAATTAACTTCGATTCCAGTAAAAACGGCACTATGTCAGTCAATCCCACAGCCACTTCCTCTTCATTGGTAAAAGCTGCGACAGTCTTGTTAGCAACCAGGTACTCACCATCAGACAACTGAATATTAACTAACGCCGCTGGCCCGTGACAGACAGCACCCAAAATGCCGTCTGCTTCATAAATAGCAGCAGCCATCCCAGCAAGTTCCTGATGATCAGCAAAATCCCACGTCCCCTGTCCCCCAGCATAGAAAATAGCGCCATATTCTGCGGGTCAATTTGTGCAGGATTGAGAGTATTTTCTCCTCGCGCAACCTGTTCCGAATCCTCTCAAAAAGCCTGATTTAGCCGGTCTTCTAAATCAATCCCAACCATCGGATATTTGCCGCCTTTTGGGCTGACAAAATCTACCGTTAATCCGGCCTGAGTAACTGCGTCCAATGCGTCACCTCTGAGAGATAGAAACCAGTTTATTTACCAGTTTCACCAAGAGTATCGTGGCTGGTTAAAACCAGAACTTTTTGGCTATTCATAGTCTATTCCTCTTACTATCAGGTGTCTTTGTGCTTGTTGTTTTCATCCTAGGTCGAATTTATCTAAAATACAAATTATCCAAGTTTCGGGGAAGTATAAATCTATTTATCGCAACCGTCATTCTGAGCGAAGCGAAGAATCTCGCTCGTTGCTTCGCAGTCTTGAGCTATGCGTTGGCTCAGAATGACACATAGGCTTTACTTCCTTCTTCCTTCAATATATGATTAGCTTTGATATGAATTGCTATTCGAGGAGAATTTCTGGCTAGTCGGGCCGCCAAATGCGATCGATCCGATTGCTGAAGGAATCAGTCAAGCGGATTTAAACCCACTTTCTCAATGACTGTTAACTCAACCTTGGATTGCATACAGTGAAGAATTACCCATCGCCAGCCGCTTTTGGCGCGTTGTGTTTGGCAGAATAATAGACGTTCATCCCAAACTAATTATGCCCGATTTAAGAGCAATTATACAAGCCGTTGAATGCGGATTTGGCTTGAGAATGCTTCCGATTACTTGTGTGGAAGATTGGGTAAAAAAAATCGATTGACACTTGTCATCAAACCTGCACAGGCTGTTATCAATCGCATCTGACTAGCTTTTAGGAAATCTGAAATACAGTTGCCAAAAATCAAACGGATGTTATAATTGTATCAGTTTGATTAAATTAGGAATTACCCACGCTTTCCTCAAAAACCCGGTTTGTTCCTATATTTATCCTTGCTAAACCTCTTATTTTCGTAGAAACCGGGTTTCTTACCACACACTCTCTTTCC
The DNA here is from genome assembly GCA_003542015.1 of Microcoleaceae cyanobacterium UBA9251. Taxonomy (GTDB): domain Bacteria; phylum Cyanobacteriota; class Cyanobacteriia; order Cyanobacteriales; family Microcoleaceae; genus Microcoleus. The sequence goes on from DPLL01000059.1 coordinate 3,440, forward strand.
TCACTCTGCGCCCTCTGCGCCCTCTGCGGTAAAAAAAATCCAAATTATACAAAAAAAGGCTGGTAAATACACCAGCCCTTCCAATACTAATTTGAGATATTAAATTAATAGTAATCTAACATCTCAAACCTCAAATCAATCTAGCTTCTGTCAGTAGCAGCCGCAGGCTCAAAACTCGGAACCACAATCTCACCATTCTGCTTAGTCAACTGGTTGTACAGCCTTTCAGTATTCGGGAAATTAGCAGCCGGTAGAGTCGGGAAGAGACGATAAGGAACAGTATCCTCACCAAAAGCCTCAGCATATTCAACGGTGCTCAACATCGCGTTGATAAAGCCCTTAATCCCTTTAGTTGCCAAGATTTGGTTATAAGTCCGAATCTCAGCCTGATTGCGAGGAGCGCGGCCCAAGAAGTGCTTCGTGCCCAACTCAATCACCTTAGTATTTGGATAAGGTGCATAGAACTGTTTCACGTACAGCGGCGAACAACCTAAACATTCAATGAACTCCTTGAGATTGATTTCATTGTTGCCAAGTTTGCTTTCCAGCGCCGTGAATTCATTCTTCACATAGGAGTTGATGTCACGCTCAAAAACTTGACGGTAAGCAGCTTGAATTAAAGTTTTCAAAGCTACTTTGTCCGAAGTAGTCGTCAGCTTGAACACCTTAGTTTGTTCGCGGCGCTTGCTGACACCTTGAGCAATCCGAGTTTGCAATTGAAGATCGCCGCGATCGAGCGCAGTGCCCAATTCGATAAACCGAGGAGTTTCTGCCACCGGCTCAACGTTGACCTTTTTCTCACCAAAGGAACTCGATCGCATCGTCCGCATGGACAAACCAGCCGGAGTCAGATAGCGCTCATAGGGGACAGTATCTTCGCCAAAAGCTTCGTTGTACTCTAGACTGTCGATCATTTGATCAACCAGCGCATAGAAACCCTTCTTAGCGCAAATGTCAAAGTAAGCGTTCATTTCCTGACGGCCATAGGTAGGGCGGCCCAGGAGTCGGCGGTGAATATACTCGATCGCCTTACAAATGTAAAGCTTGCTCCAGTACATATTGCGGAAGACATCGGACTTGGCCAACATCCGAATAAACTCACGCATCGGAATGTCGCCGTTTTCCAGCTTAATTTCCGCCACCTTTTGGCGCTGGCCATCGAACACATCCCGACCAAACACTTGCAGGTAAGCAGCCCGAATCACCGCTTGGGTGGAACTTTCGGTAAATTTGACACTGGAAGCATTGCTGTAGCTGCTAGAAACGCCGCGAGCGGTTTTCTTGGAAGCCACATAGTTGCTGGGTAACTGGTCTAGTTTAAAGACCTTGGGACCCAGAGAACCAGGAGCCTTACCACGAGCCGCCGGATTGCTCAATTGATTTTCAATCCCCGCACCTTGACGAATCAGGATCCGGCGAGTGTCTTTGCCGAAGGGAGCTGGACGGTTCTTGGGGTTGCGAGTTTCTTTCGGGAAAATCGCGCCGAACTGAATTTCCAGCGGATCATTACCAATACCGTAAACGTGCTGGTCTGGCAGAGGTTGAGTGTAGCCAGCGAACAAGGTGATGAACTGAGGAACCTTGCGGAAAGGAGCGCTGAAATTGAACAAATCAATTTGTGGACCCCAGTTGCGGCATTCCTGAGCTTCTTGGCCCAAGCCCCGCAGGTAAGGGACAGTTTCTTCGCCGAAGTAGTCGGCATATTCCTGAGAATAGACCATTGCGTCTACGAGGGCTGCCAAGCCGCCTTTACTGACGATCGCAAAATACTTGCTAAATTCCTCCCGCGAGCTCAAACCACGGCCGAGGAAGTGGCGAGCGGCCAATTCTACAGCACGGCTGTTGACAAAGGGCTCGAAAAATTGCTGACGGTACAGAGGAGATTTACCAAGGCGGCGAATAAACTCTTTCATCGAGATTTCGCCATTTTTGACCTTGGATTCCAAGTCAGAAATGCTTTGGCTGTAAGCGCGAGTAATGTCACGCTCAAAAACTTGGCGGTAAGCTGCTTTGATTACTTCAATCTTTTCTGCCGACGACAGACCGATTTTCATGACGAATTTCGCCCGACGTTCCGCTGCGTTGAAGTAGATTTGAGGCAGTTGCAGCCCTTGCTGGTCGTTGCTTTCGCGCTGCCGCACCTTAGCTGAAGGTGTGGGGGCTTTGAATTCGGTAATAGCGACGTCGAAATATTGTCCGACGATCGCAGCAGCTTCGCTATCCTTTTTGAAATAGCCCAAAGATGCCGCCTTCATTTCCTGCATAGCCACAATTGTGGCCGCCGACGAGCAAGCATTTTCGATAATTTCCCGCAATCCGCGCACGTTCACCGAAATAATGTTCGGGTCGCCGGCGACGATCGCATAGGTGATGTAGCGCAAGAACCAGCTCAAGTCCCGGAGGGATTTGGTCATGTTCCCTGGGCCGTAGCGCGAGACATTGATCGGTTGAAATCCTGCTGGGAGTGGGCCGTTGTAGCCACCGTTGCCAGAAAATAGATTTCCTAGCCCCAAGAATCCGCCACCACCGCCGCCGCCGCCAGCGCGGCCTTCGACGTAGGTAACAGTTCCCAGTTTCATGCCTTCAGAGACATTTGCCGAACCGCCGCGAGTAGCACCAGCCACAGCCATCACAGGTTCTGCGGGCTTTTCCAAGAAAGCCAGCGGGGAACCGCCGGTAAAAATCCGGTTGGCTGCACGGGATACAATCAGTTCCGAGTTTTGGGTCAGCGTCGCAGAGATATCAATCCGAAGTGCCCCCGAACTGAAATAAGTCGCCAGTTCGCTGAGTTCGCCTCGTTGCAAAAAGCGGTCTTGCTGTTCTGCTTGCGAAATTGTTGCGACCGGTACAGTTTGATATAGTTGCGGACGTGCAACTGAACTTCCGCCACTTGCTTTTACAGTCATTAGACTCCTTCGCTCCCTATCTAAATCGTTACAGCGTTTACTCAGACTAATTTTGCCTTTGCCTAGCTTAAGGTTCCGGCCTACTTACTTTCTCAGATTAAAATGTTTTGGGGCTGATCACCCTAATTTGTTAAAAAGCCTGCCGAAACTTATTGTATAGATTTAATAGGGCCTATATGAGAAAAAATGATAAGTTTTGTTACAAGAAGTTCGGCAACGGATTCTGTAACGGATGTAGCGGATGTAGCGGATGTAACGGTTCACTTCTGCTGAACCTATAATCGCAGGTGTCGCTAAATGACTATACTTTACTTTGAATAAAAAAATTATCTCACATTATGGAAACTTCACCTGATATCAGCGCCGCCGTGCGGCGGCTTTACGATACTTTTCCTTTTCCGCCTGATCCTTTGTCGGACGAACCGCCGCCTGGGTACAACTGGCGCTGGAGTTGGCCGGATGCTTACAGTTTCTGCACGGGCCAAAAGCCGCCAAAACTGGATATTCGGATTTTAGATGCTGGCTGCGGTACCGGTTCGAGTACGGATTATCTGATTCACCTGAATCCTGAAGCGTCGGTGACGGCGATCGACCTCAGTTCCGGTGCTTTGAAGGTAGCACAAGAACGCTGTAGGCGATCGGGCGCGCGATCGGCAGATTTTCGTCACCTCAGCTTGTACGATGCGGATCAACTCGAAGGCGAGTTCGATTTGATCAACT
>DPLL01000508.1 GCA_003542015.1 Microcoleaceae cyanobacterium UBA9251
TAAACGATCGGAAATTGATGCAGCACTGATTGAAATGGCACAAGATCCAGAGTATCAAGCTCAAGTGCTACAGATGGAGGCTGAGTTTGCGGTAGCGAGTTGGGAAGCGTTGCAATTGGGAGAATCTTCTGTATGAACCGGGGAGAAGTCTATGATGCTCGACTTGAACCTGTTGAGGGTTCTGAACAAGGAGGAACTCGTCCTGTTATCATCGTTAGTCGAGCTACAATCAATACATATAGCCCTGTAGTTTTGGCTATTCCCTGCACTACTTATCAAACTGGTAAACGAGTTTATCCCACTCAGGTATTAATTAAAGCTCCCGACGGTGGATTAACCAACGATTCTATCGCTATGGCAGATCAAGTACGGGTATTATCTAAATCTCGTTTATTGAGTTTACGAGGAATGCTTAGTGATGAAGCAATACTTCTGCTGAATCAAGCTCTATTAATTGCGTTGGATTTGCCTGGTCAAGTTTAATTGCACTTTGGGAAGATAAGGGCGATCGCACTTCCCTACTGCTTAACTTCGATCGTGATTGTAAACCAGCCAAACAGCGTGGATAACTCCGGGAATCCATGTAAAAAAGAATGTGAGCACCAGGTTTATCCAAAACTGAGTGCCAAGCCCAACCGTCAAATATACTGCCAATGGGGGGAAAAAAATCGCTGCGACTACGTGGCTCATCTGAACGGGTCTTTGTATTTGGTTATTATCACTGATACTGCTATTACCACCTGTTATTCCAACCCACTTCATAGCCGACTGGTATGTCTCAGTATCTCCCTGAGCCTGAGATAATCTAGCTGCACTCTCGTAATCTGAAGCTGCTGCACTTTTGTAGTCATTAGGTAACATAAAATAAGCGCCAGCTCGTCCATAATAAGCTTTATAGTAAGTAGGCTCTCTGCTGATTACCTGTGTAAAGTCCTTAATTGCTTTATGATAATCTTTCATTTTATCATAACAATAGCCCCTTTTTTGATAGCCGCTAATATTTTCTGGTTCTAAACTAATGCTTTGGTTGAAATCTTGAAGTGCTGCCTGATAGTTTTTTAATCTAAAATAAGTACCACCTCTTAAAATGTATACATCATAATTAAAACGACTATTATCAATAGATAAAGCTTGAGTGCAATCATCTATTGCTTCCTGTAAGTTACCAGTAATTTCCAAGAAGGCTGCGCGGGCTAAATAGCCTTCAGCAGCATTGGGTCTAAGTTTCAAGAATTGAGTGCAATCTTTAATACCTTCTTGATAATTTCCTAAGCTGTGCCATGCTCCTTTTCTGCACCAGTAAATTTGGGCATCAGTGGGGGTTAGTTCCAATAATCTGGTATAGTCTTCAATAGCTGCTTGGTAATTGTGATTCTGAGTATTTAAATTAGCACTTCTACGTAATTGTTCAATTCTATCCGAATCATTCATGTTAAAAAATTCCTTTTAAAACTGTACTAACTTTTAACTTCTCGGCTACGCATCCACTCAGCTAAACGCTCTAGCTGTTGTCTTAAAAAGCTCTTGATAACCGGCTGCCTTTTCACATAGTTAGCGATGCTAGGGCTGATATTGTAGTATAGGCTGACTAACACTTGACCAACAGGATTGGTTAAAAGTTTTTTGTCCCGGAAATTGCGGAAGGTGTCGATGTCTGGGTGTGTGGAAGTGGAGTAAGCTGCTGTGGCGATGAAGCAAGAGCTACTAGAACTACTAATACTAACTCCTTTGGATGGCAGAAGCAATGTTTTATAGGAACAACATTTGTCATAGTTTGAAACCATTTCGATAAATGTAGGATCGTCTGAATTGTCAACAACTTGAGATAGGTTTTCTAAAACTGCTTTAGATGCCTCTAATGGAATTTCCTCATAAATTAATTTTATTCCTTTACTTAGATTTTTATAAGCAATAAACTGTTCAGGACTTAAGTTTTTTTCATATTTACCAATTGTCTCTACTATTTCTTCAAGCTTATTTTGGAATATTAATGACTTGTAAGGTTCGCTGAGTTTTCCATAACATTCTTTGACTTTATCTACTAAGCCAAGAAGCCAAAAAAGTAACATGATTTGGCTATCTAGACAAACTACGTCACCTACTTCGGCAGATTCCAGAAAAAACATGAAGTAAGTTAAAGCCTCGCTATATGCTTCAATAGCTTTTTGATAAAATTGTACTTGTTGATATTTTTTTGCTTCGATACAATAGTTTGTAGCCTTTTGAAAAGAATCCATTGACCCATATGATATACAATCAATTTCACTAAATATCTTAGCCATGTTTTCATTCCTATTGAATATTTTTTATACAGCAAACTCGTATATCGTACCTTGAAGAGAGCGATCGCCCAACCTGTAACTTGTCCTGTAGATGTGGGCGATCGCAAGTTTTCTCAATCAATCCTTATGCTAGATTCGATCTAGCTTCGTGGCTTTCTAGTTGCTGCATAATAATTAGCTTCAATCATAGCCTGCTGCTCTGATGATGCTGTACCAGCATACTCGCCAGCAGTGTATACTTTACCCGTGTCTTTGTCCCAATAGACATAAGATGTACCACCCGTTGGCGATTTAACTTCACCAATTTTTTCTTGAGCCATAACTAATCTCCTAAGCAATCGTTTTGCGTAAAACTACAAAAAATGATACTGACTAGGCCTTTAGGTAAATGTTTAAGCTTTGCAATTAGCAGCTAAACGAGAAATCGAATACAGGTTACGGTTATTGATCTCTGAGTCATTTAGTAACTCATTTTCATCAACTTCCTCATAAGTAGCCGAAGTATTTGTGATACAAGATGCTACGGCTCTATGTACACCATCTACCACAACTAACAAATTGTCCTTAGTTCTCCGAACCTTAATAGGAGGAAAACAGTAATCTTTTCGGCTCATTAGATCCTGAACCATTTGCTTAACTTTGTAAGTCTCCACATCATGAATAGAAAGCATATTGCCAGTATAAGTTTGAGGCATATTATCTCCCTGTTGAACACTGTAATGCTCAGTATAGTACAATGATGACTTCGGTAATTTTGGGACTTACCCCAGACACCCGGCAAATGCCAGAAATATCGATCGGCCCGGATGCAGCCCGATCGCCCTTAGTGCAACCAACCTCTACCCCAAAAATCATACAACGACCCCATTTCCCCATCGCCCACCCACTCACGTTAGAAAACGTTATATTTTGTTATCTAAAAAGTTATAAAAAATAAGTTATAATTACTAAAAATTACCCCAAACGCGATCTATGGAGCTTAAGGAAGTCTTAAGATTTGCCGATGACAAAGTTTTTTCCAAAACAGGGAAGCACTTAGACGACCTGCAAGAAGCTATTTTAAAAGAAGTCCTCCAAGGTCGAAAATATGCAACAAAAATAGCGCAAGACCGTGATTGTACTGAAGGTTATGTTAGGGTTGCCGCTTCTGAATTATGGAAGATACTATCAGATGTCTTCGGCGAAGACGTTAGTAAAGGAAATGTTAGAGCGATACTAGAGAGAGCGAAATTTTACAATCATTCATCAGCTATTGGTGAAAATTATGGAACAGTTAATCATAACGTCAATATTTGCCAAGAAAGGGCGAGAAGTCCAACAGAACCCCAAAACCCCCAACAAACTCCCAAACAACTCCACATCGACTTAGGCGACGCACCGGAAATATTCACCTTTTTCGATCGCACTTCCGAACTCTCCACCCTCGAAAACTGGATAACGGGCGATAATCGCACACGCCTCATCGCCCTCCTCGGAATCAGCGGAATCGGCAAAACAGCCCTCTCCCTCCGCCTAATTGACCAAATCAAAACCCAATTCGATTACGTCATCTATCGCAGCCTCCGCTTTTCCCCAACCCTAGAAACAACCCTCACCAACCTGCTGCAAATCTTTTCCCAAACATCAGAAATTCCGCAAAACATCGAAACCAAAATTTCCCAAATCCTCGATTACCTGCGAAAATACCGATGTCTGATAGTCCTCGATGACGTACAGATGCTTTTCAGCAGCCGACAACTCGCAGGACAATATCAAACTGGATATGAAGATTATCAGTTATTTTTTAAACTAATTGCCGAAGTCTGTCATCAAAGTTGTTTGATATTGAATAGTTGGGAAAAACCCAGAGAAATTGCCAGATTATCAAAAGATAATCATCCCGTGCGATGTTTTGAATTGGGAAGTTTGGGAGAAGCTGCTAAAGAGATTTTGAAATCACAAAAGTTATCCGATCAGGAAACATGGTCAACTTTGATTGATATTTATCAAGGAAATCCTCTGTGGTTGGAGTTGACTGCAACGCTGATTCGAGAGTTGTTTGGGGGGAGAGTTGCGGAGTTTTTGCAGTGCGAAATGCCGATTTTAGATGAAGGGTTGCAATTTCAATTATCTCAACCTTTTGGGCGCTTGACTGCGGCAGAGTTGGCCGTGATGGTTCACCTGGCTAATCTACCTGAACCTGTTGCTGTGTCTCATTTTTTTAACAAAATACCGTTTTCGCCGTCAGAAATAGTTAATGCAGTGCGATATCTTGGAAATCGGTTTTTATTGGATGTTGTAGAAGAGGAAAAGATAATTTTGTTTAGTTTGAATTCTGTGTTGAAAGAGTATGTTATTTCTATGTCTATATAACCCGGATTTTTTTTACCACAGAGGGCGCAGAGGGCACAGAGGAGGAGATGAGAGAGGGGAATATTTTTGATTTAACGAACTGACTGTCTCTCTTGCTTATATCAAAGTCTAGATCCCCCCTAACAAGAGGGCGGGCACGGGGGCACCGCCCCTACTAAGGGGGGGACAAGATTCTGATCAAAGTCCCCCTTCTTAAGGGGGGTTTAGGGGGATCNNACTCAGGTAAAAGCGACATTTATTATGGATTTCCGTCTTAAGGTGCAGTGTCCCTACGGGGATCGATCGACTACGACTACAATCAACTATTCGGCCGCTGAATGATGGTTTCAACTACTCGGCGCTTGGCTTTTGGATCGATGCCAATTAAGCGCACGTATTCGCCGCTGTGTTCCGCTAAACAAGTTTCCAAAGATGCAACTACTTCTTTTTCTTGTGCAGTTTGAATTGTCGCGCAACTTTGCCACGAACCTGTTTTAAATCTGCGATTGTCTGCATATTCTATCCCGATTTTGCAGCCTCTTGCTAATAATTGCTGCACTTGTTCCAACACCTCGGAATTCAGCCGCGAACTCTGACTTTTACTAACTTCAGCAACCGGTGCGATGTAAGCTTTATAATATTTTGACGACTGGTCGTTGACTTGACTTTGTGTCGGAATCTCAGCCGGAACATGGGCAGGTTTTTTCACATTAAACAACCGCGATTGATTGTATTCATCTACTAAGCGCATTTCTTGAATTCGGTTTTGTTGGCCAACCATCAAACTGCCCATTTCTACTAAATGAGCGAGGCTGAAATTGGGGTTTTGAAATTCTGGCGGCGCTTCCAGAGTATTTACCAAACGCTTGGAAACTTGCTCAATTCCTATTTTGTGAATGAACTCGCGAATCTGTTCGTCATAAATGCGCGATCGCAAAGCACTGAAAAAGTCGATCGCCTGGACTGAAAAATGATCGACTAAGGCGACAATATCGGCTTTAGACAATTTGTCAGATTCAAAAATTCCGCCGACAATCCCAATTTTATCATCTCGACTCGGTTCCCAATAAAACTTCTCCATCCGCCCGTCCCGAATCAGCGGCGCGTACAGCGTAGCAAAGTCATTTCCGGTGACAATAATCGGCACTCGGTGTAAGGGAGTAGCGTCATAACTTCCGGGTAACTGCACGTTATGTGGATTGTCAGCAATATTCATCAGAGTGGCATTGACCATCTGAGTATTAACGGTATACTGAGTAGTAGAATCGAATCTGCCAGCACCAGCATCTAAATCGTTAATAAAAATCGCGCACATCTCGCCCCGCACCCGAATTTGTTCCGCAGCTTCTCGATAGCGCAAGCGAATTAAACGCGAAGGATCTCCCGCATCGGGACTTTCCAATTCGCCGCCAGATATCATCACGGGTTCAAAACCCATCCGCCGGAAAACCAGTTCGCATTGAAAAGTTTTGCCTTCTCCTTTGCGGCCGTGAATTCCTAAAATTAGGGGAACTCTCACCCCTGGTAAATTCAAAAAGTTCTTAGTGACGTGCACCGCAACTTTATCGAGAAAGTTAGGAGAAATGTAATAACTCATCGGTAGATTTGTGGAAGATTAATTGCTTTTGCTGTTATGATTCTATGACAAAAGGAACAGCCTGCATCGTTTAACTGAATTTTTATCGTACAATCAAGACTTGCACATACAGGACTTATGCACTCCGCCAAAGAAACCGGGTTTCGACTTCGCTCAACCAGCAGGTTTTTCATCAAGTCTGTGGGCTACAACGAGTATTTTCGTAAAAAAACCCGGTTGCTGGGCCCCACCGTAAGTCCTAACATAATTTTTTAAGGAGCAATTCGTGAGTCCAGAAACTTTACTAAAAGAACCCTTAGTGCAAGCCGAAGCCAGCCCGTTTAGTTCCGAGAGCTTCGACAACTATGTCATGACAACCTACGGGCGCTTTAATATAGCCCTAGAGCGTGGGGAAGGCTGCCGCGTTTGGGATACGGAAGGCCGCGAATATCTCGATTTTGTCGCCGGCATTGCTACTTGCACTCTGGGACACGCTCATCCGGCTCTAATTGAGGCTGTAACACAGCAAATTCAGACGCTACACCACGTTTCTAACCTTTACTATATACCCGTACAGGGAGAGCTGGCGAAGTGGC
>DPLL01000507.1:0-9714 GCA_003542015.1 Microcoleaceae cyanobacterium UBA9251
GTGACTCAAAAAACGTAGTCAATGAAGACTGAGGCTGGTCAGAACGGCTTGCTAGATTTCTCTTTCAAGCCTCACGCCTTTAGGCTGAGGTTCCTGACTTTTGCATTCACTATCAAGTCACGACAATTTGGAAGTCTCATCACTTACGCATGGTAACGATGTGGCAAAGGTTTGAGATTCTTCGCTTTACTCATAATGACATAATTTAGGTTATTAGTGCGTCCAGGACTAACTCTCAAGAAGTACGGGATTGAAGAAACGCGCTCTTGTTCCACCATTCCCCTCAAAAGCCTGAAAGCTACCTTTGAAAAAACACAGTCAAGATGACCGTCAAATCACCTGTTCCACATCCTTACCAGTCTTAGTTTGAGGACAACTGGTAGGGGGTGAGTTCACAAATGTTTCGCCAGACACAGTACAGACATAGAATTGACGAGACGCTTGTTTCCAGTCGTTCAAGTTGTTCTTGATTTCAGTGTAGAGTTGGGCGTGCTGTGTTTCGGCTGCCAGAGCATAGTCAAATGTCTGCACAGCAGCTTGGTTGCTTTCTGCTTTCGCTTGCTTGATGAAATTGGGATACATCGTGTCGCGCTCGTAAGATTCTCCCTTGATTGCTTGGCTGAGGTTCCCTCCCATCGCCTTTTCCAGATTATCTCCTGTGGATTTCACATCGGGAGTTGTGATGTTGTTTTTGGGGGTTACTCCCATTGCTTGGATCACTTTGGCATGGTTGTCTCGGTGAATTTCTTCAGCGCGAGCTACGGCTTTGAAGAGGCTGGCAATATCTTTATAGCCCTCTTCATCTGCTTTGTTGGCAAACGCTAAATACATAACGTGGGCATTGGACTCGCCGTTGTAAGCTGCTTGAAGATTCTTCAATGTCGGTGTTTCTTGTTTAGCGACTGGGGTTGCTGAGTCAACATTTGCAGCAGGTGGCTGCGTTGGAGAACAACTGGCGAGGGAGATGGCTCCCAAAGCCGCAACGGACATCATAATGACGTTTCTGCTAAACATTGAACTAACTTTCATGACTTCAGTCTCCGTGATAGTTAAGCTGGTACTTCTTTTGGTTAACTGCAATTCCGCATCGGTATGTCATCTAGCCATACACCTCTGCCGTGCTGTTGGGGGAATACTATAAAGACTAAGGTAAGAAAGTAAAGAAACAAGGGTAGAGATAAGTAGGCGAACAAAAGTCTTGAGCCTTTGACACTCCCACCCCGCGCATGGGATGAGCAAGGGCGATCGCGATCGAGAATTTGTCAAGCAGAAATTAGATGCGATTGCCCAGCCCCAGACTGAATCGGTGTTCTATGTCGGTGAAAATATCAATTACACCAAAGTTAAGCCCATAAGGGTGTACTGAGATAGCGCTCACCTGCACTGGGTTGAACGATCGCCATGAGTTGTCCCTCGTGTTGCGATCGCGTTCCTACCTGCAATCCAGCATAGAGAGCCGCCCCCGTTGAAATACCGCTAATGATGCCTTCTTCCCGCGCTAACCTCCGCGCTAAATCGTAAGCTTGCTCATCGGTAACAGTGATGACTTCATCAATCAGATCAACCCGCAGCACATCGGGGACAAAACCTGCACCAATTCCTTGCAAGTCGTGAAATCCTCTGGGATTTACCGCTAAGAACGGCACTGGTAGCAGGTTCTACCGCGATAATTTGCAATTCGGGTTTTTGCTGTTTGAGATAGCCTCCTGCTCCTGTCAAAGTGCCGCCGGTGCCTACTCCAACAACCAATATATCAATTTGTCCATCTGTATCGCGCCAGATTTCTGGCCCCGTAGTTTCATAATGAATTTTCGGATTGGCGGGATTACTAAACTGTTGAAGGGAGAAGGCATTAGGGATATCAGCTAGTAATTCTTTGGCAGACGCGATCGCGCCTGCCATATTTTCTTTCTTCTGGAGTTAGCACCACTTCTGCACCATAAGCTTGCATAATTTGTTGACGTTCAAGGCTCATGTTTTCCGGCATCGTCAAAATCAACTGATACCCCTTAGCTGCACAAACCATTGCTAACCCAATTCCTGTATTACCAGATGTCGCTTCTACGATCGTAGAAATACCTGGTTTAATTAATCCCGCGTCTTCTGCGGCGGCGATCATACTAACAGCAATTCGGTCTTTTACTGATTTTGCTGGATTCATTCCTTCCAGTTTAATGACAATATCAGCAACGCAATTAAACTGTCGGGGTAATCGTTGAAGTTTTAACAGAGGAGTATTACCAATGACTTCGGTAATGTTGGTGTAAATTGACATATCGCGATTTGTTAATCCAGTAAATATAAGTGTTGACAAGATTCCGCCTTAGCCTTAGCCAACTATCAGCAATCCCGGTCGGAATATCATCACCAGTCCAAAAAATAGCATGAACAGACCTCCCACAAGTTTGAGTCTTCTACCCTGAGTTTCAGTAAAACGAGATGACTCAAATGAATAGATAAAATTAGTCAAGATCAGAACCAAGGGGATCACATAAATCACTGCATAGAGCGCTGTCCAAGCAGAGTGGCACTGCACAGTGGCACCGCCTGAATTTGTGGCACAGTAGTTAACTAAGGCGGTCATATAGATTGCTGGCAAAATGGCAGTGCAGCCTAATTCGATAATGTTGACAAAGATTGCCAGTACAATCGTTCCGCTCAAGGCGGTTAAAAAACGCATTGGACCTGCTGCTGGCTCTCTTAGAGAGCGAACAATTTGTCCGGCTTTCTGGCTAATCGTGCGTTGTTGTGATTCAGATAACGAGAGAGAAATGCCTTGTTTGAACCAGAAATAATCTTTAATGTTGACGATTCCTGCGAGCGCGATTCCGCTCCCCAATACAAGCATAAAAGGCTTCCCATACTGTTCGAGCAAGACAGAACCTAGCCCGATCATCACCATGATGAACAGAAAATACATCACGGCTGAGGTAGTGATAAACGTTCCTCCCACTAGAGCCATGTCTCGCCGACTCTTGGTATGGGTGAGCAAAGACAGCAAAATAATTAGAACCGTGAAGGCACAGGGATTAAATCCATCTGCTAAAGCGATCGTAGAAACGAAGAGTGGGAAAGGGAGTCCTCGTGCGAAGGTTTCGATCGCCACATCTGGTGTCAAATGGATGATCAGAAACAGGCTCAGAATGCAAATAGCAGTAAATCCTCCAAACCAATACCTTTTTGCTTGCACCTCCTGTAACCACTGTCTGAGTGGGAGGAAACTGAGCAGGTAGAGCATCGGTAATCCCAGAACCCACCACGGAAATTGAAACACTGGGCTAACGATCGCTTCCTTTAGATATACCTCATGACCTACAGCATCGGCGATCGCCTGAATAATTTGGTTGCGGTAGCCGATATACCCTGAGTAGGCTGGGTTGTACTCCAACGGTCCGTCACCCTCACTGTAGCCAATAAAGGATTTATCTCCCACAAAGGTGCGAGGAACTGCCCCTGAGTTGATGTTATAACGTTCTCTAAATGTCTGCCAAGTTTTGGGGTCTTGGTAAACCTCAACAAAATGCACATCTATATCATTGTTATACCGCTCAATGCTTTCCATCAACGGTCGTTGGCGAGCACAGTGAGGACAGGTTTCACTATGGAAGAAGTAAACATCCAGGACTGTTTCACCCGCCCCGGCCCGGACGGGGAATCCTCCTAAACAGAGGCAACTGGCTAGGATGACAGCAAAGAGCGATTTTGATAAACGCTGGAGATTCATAGCAGATAAATGGTGCTAGTAACAGAGTTGACTGGCTTGTTGTTTCAGCCGTTCTCAAACCACTCGCTGAGAAACACAAAACCGTGAATCCGAGCAGTAAAAGCAAGTGGGGAATATTTCTCAAGGAAGGACGGCGCGTGATTCGTCGCAGTCCTGAGCTATGCGTTGGATCAGGAGTGAAAACGAGGCTAGAGAGCAGAATCGCACCTTGGATAAAAGCAGCAACATCAGGACTCCAAGTAAGCGTAGGTAAACTAGCCCCACTATAGCCCAAAGACCGGGCTAACACTGGGAGAATTTGACCGGCTTCGGCGATCGCAGATGGAGATCCAACGCATAGCTCAGGACGGGCAAGATTGGTGGCGAGGGTGAAGGGGAGATAGGCGTAAATAATTGTCAGGTAATTAGGCAAACTAGGATCTAAAATCCGGGCGATCGCATGAGTTGAATAAGTCAAAACTGCCGGAATACTCAACAGCAAAATAACTATCGGCACAGAAATCATTAAGTCCTGAGCATTGCGAAGGATCAGAATCGATCGGCAAATCTCCCAAACCAACAAGGCTCAAGATTTTATCGGAGTGGTGCATACACACCCCACCTAACAACAACAGCAACAGCATCACCTCTGCCCAAAATCCCTTATGCTGCTCAAGTAAATCTGCTGCGGGAAATCGCAGGTTGACTTGTACTGAACGGTTAGGACAGTTTTGAGACAAGTCATACATAATATACAATCCCGGTTGTCTTCCAATTGGGAGGGACGAGAATACAGAGGACAAGCGCCTGTTTGCTGACCTTCAGAGGGTAGGGCCTCAGCAAAATTAACCGGGGAGGCGGTACTACCTTTGAAACAACCGAAGGTGCTGCACTGACTTCCACACAACTGTTGAGTAGATCGCACTTCCACTATTGCAAGTTTGGCAAACATACCATTCATGCCCCCAATGGGACAGAGATAGCGACACCAGAGGCGACGCTCATAAATTAAGCTACAAATCACCGCCCCAGCGGTAATGATGATTAGCAACCATGCCGAAAGATAGGCGGTATGGGGTAAATCCCAAAGCTTTTCCCAGAGGTAAATTGCTAGGAACCCGGCAAACACTACCCATGCACCCCAGCGATTCATCCATTTTGTCGGAGGGGGCAGCAATTTTCGGGGGTAAATCCACAGGGAAAGTGTGCGTATCCATTCCCCAGCAATCATAAATGGGCAGACTGCACACCAAAGGCGACCCACAAAGGTAAACAGGAATAGAGACGCGGGCCACCACCATGCCCAAAATAGGTTGAGGAGGATGTTGCTTGTCCGCGTCTGGGGACTGATGAAGCCCGCGATCGTGACGGGTACAAAAATTATCATCATCACTACCCAAAGGGCTTCTGGATACCAACGACTGAGCAGGAGTTGCCGCAGCCTACGGAACTGATTTAGTAAGTCAATGCGAAATGTATTGCTGTCTGATTGTACGGACCAAAGCAACTTTTCGGGAATAGTTGATTCTTCAGAGGGTGTCATAATTATTGCCCGCTTTAGAATCGCGCCTAATTCTGTCAGATTCCCCGGATATTTGTAGCTAATTAAACGCCGCAAATTGGCCTGATCTATTTGTAATAAAGGCCGGCATTGTTCGCGGGAAAATTTTTCCAGAAAATAGTCGGCAAATTCGGGGATATCTGCTTGGCGCTGCGACAGGCTGAAGAGCTTGATTTCGTTGAATTCGATTTTCGGCAGGTTGAGCTTACCTGATGATGCTAATATTACTCTCACCCAAGAATGGACGGGAGTCGGCAGATTTGTAGTGGTTTTTTCTGTCCCATTATTGTGTGATGGGTTCGGAATCACCAGTCGTGTTTTTAGGTAATAAATTAGTCGATCGCGATCGGCATTGTTCAAAACTTGCACATTACTAATCAGCAGCGTACCCCGTTCGAGAAGTTCCAGCACTCCCAGATGTTCGCCGTTTCTGCCAAAGAGGGGATCTGTGTTTAACTCCCCTGTGTCGGTTGGCGACAGTGTGGCGCAATCAATTTCTGCAAAGAGATGGTTGGCCAAGCCAGAATTGACATGGATCAGACCCGCGAGGAAGGTTTTCCCAGTGCCTGGTGCAGCTTGGAAAACAACTGGTTTTAAATTGTGGGCAGCATTTTCTATTTGTTGTCTCAATTTTTGGATGGCTTTGCTACTGCCGAGAATTTTTTCTCCTTGGGGTATGGGATGCAGATAGGATTGCAATTGGGCATTTCTTAACTGTTCTTTGATTTTGCGTTCGGCGAAAGCTGTTAAATCCTGGGAAAAGAAGTAATTTATCGTCCCATGAATTTCTGGATATGTCGCGAGTAATTGCAGAAAATCTGACCGCGATATAAACCAAATCTCGCTCTTACTCAGCGCGATCGCGTTGGCTTGATAAGTGGCATTTACGGACTCACCCATCAATGGGATGTAGCCAAATAATTCTCCAGCACTGCGATATTGAATATGAGATTTACCAATTATGGAAAGGCGGTAAATCTCCACTGAACCCCACTTGACAAGATAGATACCTACAGGCTTTTGTTCTTCGCAGTAAATCTCAGTCCCCGCTGACAACTGCAAGAGTTGAAAGCATTGGGTGAGCGCCTGTAATGCTTGATCGCTAAGTTTTCCCCAAATTCGATGAAATCTTAACCATTCACAACACTCTTTTACAAGTTGTTGATTTTGATTTTCTCTTGAAATTGGAGATGAGGGTTGTAGTGGCAGCGTGCGAACAGATTTGTCTTTTAGTGTCGATCCAATGTTCATGCAATCCATTTCCTATAGGAACAAATCAGCTAGGCTGTTACGATTTTAGATGATGGAAATAGCACATCTAATTTCCGTGAACTGTCTTCAGTCCCAGATGTTTTTATTTTACTATCTAGTTTTTTGACTGTACTGCTGTTTAAATAAATTATACATTATAAATTATACTTCGCACCTTTCTAGACTANNCCCCAAAAGCGATTTGCAGCCGGACGAGTAGGATATTACCTAACTGGTTTTTTGGAGCCTGAGCGGAGTCTAAGGGCTAACAGAAGATAACATCGGGCCAGCCATCCCCTGGATAATAAGTATTAAGTTAATGACTTTTTCTCTTTGACATCCTCTTTGAAATCCTACTGAAATCCTCCTGAAATCCTACTGAAATCCTAGTGAAAATAAACCCAATTGGGGCAGCCATTAAAATTGATGAATTAGCACCAAGATTAGCCCTAAAAAGATGGCTAAAGAAAACATTTGCAGCCATTCCCCTCAAAAGCCTGAAAGCTACCTTTGAGAAAACACAGTCAAGCTGTTGCTTACGGCAGTGAGCTCTTGGTGGTACGGCATCTAGCCATACACCTCTGCCTTGCTGTCAGCCGACTACTATAAAGACTAAGGTAAGAATGTAAAGAAACGAGGGTAGATCTTGACTATCATGGGTTTTACTGAACCTGTGGTAAGCACACCTGGAAGCAACTTCCCACCCCTGGTTGACTGCGGACAGTAATATTTCCGTGATGACGCTGAGCAATAGCTTTGGCGATCGCCAATCCTAATCCACTTCCCTTCTCTCGCCGAGAGCGAGCTCGATCGGCTCGCCAGAAGCGATCGAACACCAGCGCTAAATGTTCGGGATCAATGCCAATTCCCGTGTCTTCGACTGAAACAATGACAGCACGTTCAATCTGCTTCATGGACAGTGTTACTCTTCCTCCATCTGGTGTGTATTGCAACCCATTCTCCAGTAGATTGCCAAACAAGCGAGTCAACTGTTGGGTATTTCCCAAAACACATACACTGGGCATCAGATCGACTTTGAGAGCAATTTGCTTTTCAAGTGCCTGCAACTCCAACAGTAGCAGCAACTCTTGCAGGATGTCGCTCAACTGAACCACAGTCCAATCGGGTGTTGGATAGGTTGCTGTATCCATTCGCGCTAACAGCAACAAATCTTCCACAAGATGGGTCATTTGGGTAGCCGCCGAGGCGATCGCCGCAATCTTCTTCACATCCTTGGGATGAATCCGCTCTGGATACGCCTGAAGCACTTCAACCGATGTTTTAATCGCTGTCAAGGGACTCCGCAACTCATGGGAGGCATCGGCTGTGAACTGTTTGAGTTGGTCAAAACTCTGTTCAATAGGCTTTAACGATTGCCGAGTCAGCCACACACCACCAATTCCCGTCAAACATAAGACGACAATTCCACCTAACCCCAATCCCCATCGAAGCTGGTTAAGTGTACCTTCTACCTCAGTCGTTTCTTCACTGGTGCGAATGTAACCTTCCAGATGTTGCTGTCCAGTGTTAGAACTATAGGCGGCGATCGTAACTGTACGAATCCGTCCCTGATGTAACATTTGGTAACCAGGACGTGGCGGTACATCTGGCAAAAGCGTTCCTGCATGACCAACCCGTTGGCTATTTGGATCAAACCACTCAACACCCTGATTGGCTTCACGCAGATTTTGCCAGGGAATATCTAAATCGCCATCATTATCTAGGTGACGCTGAGCGTTTGCATAGACATCAGGTGCTTTTCCATCGTGCTGACGAGACTCATTGGATTGTTTGCGAATTGCCATCAAGTTGTGGGAAGCGGCCCCGGCCAATCCCTCTAATCGCTGATCGAGTTGTCCATAGAGACTATGGCGAAAAAAATGATATACGGCGATCGTCGATACACTAAAAATTGCCAGCATCACTGCCAGGTAAGACAGTAACAGATGCCAGCGTAGAGCTTTTGTCTTCGGATTAGGGCTGTTGTTTGAGTCGATAACCCATGCCATAGATTGCCTCGATCAATTCAGGAGTGCCAACCGCTTTCAGTTTCTTGCGTAACTCTTTTAGATGAACTTTAACCGTGTCCTCAGTGGGAGGACTGTCATAGGACCAAAGGTGTTCAATAATGAATGAGCGANNGGCTTGATCACGTAATCATCTGCCCCTGCATCCAATCCCATCACTTTATCATTACTGGTATCCCTCGCGGTCAACATCAGCACTGGCGTCTGCACCCCCTCATGGCGCAACCGCTTGCATAGGCTGACACCATCTAATTTAGGCAGCATGACATCCAGTACAACCAAATCGTAGGATGAAGACTCTAAAAACTGCCATCCTTCCTCGCCATCTGCCGCAACATCAACAATGTAATTCTGNNCGGTTGAGTCCCGCCATACTTCGGCTGCGCTCAGTACAAGTAGCTGTACTCGGCACTGGGCGGGTGAGAGGAAAGGGAGGTGGGGGTATATGTAACATAGCTACTCTTTGTCGATCGGGAAGTTGTTAGGGGTTCTCAAATAAGGGAGGTACGTGTCTATCAATTACCAATGATCAATTACCAGCCGTACCTGATTAGACATCTCCAGAAATTCAGGAGCACAGGGGGTTTGCTCAGGGGCGATCGATCTAACCTTTTTCACAGTCTTATTCAGTTTGGCTTGAATGCCTAACTATTACCAACATACAGCTCAACGAATTTCACTACCGCAGCCAATCCTTCCTGAGTTTTCAAATTAGTAAAAACAAAAGGTTTTTCCCCACGCATTTTTTTCGCATCCCGTTCCATCACTCCTAAATCTGCTCCAACATAAGGTGCGAGGTCTATTTTATTAATTACTAACAAATCGGATTTAGTAATTCCTGGCCCTCCTTTGCGGGGAATTTTGTCCCCCGCCGCCACATCGATNNCTTTCGACAAAGATTAAATCTAAGTCGGTGAATTTGGATTCCAATTGTTCAATAGCCACTAAATTGATCGAAGCATCTTCGCGGATAGCCGTGTGGGGACAGCCCCCGGTTTCTACGCCCAAAATGCGATCGCTCTCCAAAGCTTGACTCCGAACCAAAAACTGTGCATCTTCCTGAGTATAGATATCATTAGTCACCACAGCAATCTTGTACTGCTGACGCAGCGATTTGCACAAAGCATCAAGTAAGGCAGTTTTTCCCGAACCAACCGGGCCAGCAATTCCTA
>DPLL01000507.1:9750-12131 GCA_003542015.1 Microcoleaceae cyanobacterium UBA9251
CAAGGTCATCATCTTCTAATTTTAAAACTTCTTGCGCCGTACAGCTAATTTGCGATCGCAAATCTAACAGTAATTGTTGACCGGCTGTTTGGCCCAGCGGAATCAGTTTCACGCCCGCACTCGCCAAATTTGTCGCCCAACTGTACAAATATCCTAACACGGCTGCTTCCTCTTCAATCTGCCAGCAAGCAGCGGCAATGCCAAAGCCGATCGCAAAATTGCACGGATTGCCACCAGATTCCACGAATTCTTGTACAATTGTGATTAATGGAGTCGGTGTGGGCGTTAGCGAAGCCCTCGAAGAGGATCGCAAATCCAGCAGCAACCTGAGCAAAGTCCGTCCCATTTGCCAACTTTGCGATCGCAATTCTTCAGTTTCCTTAGCCGCCGTCGCCCACCCATTCCAGTAACTCAAAGCTGTTAAATCCCCAATCTTAGCCGCCCTCAAAGCCCGTACCGCCACAGCAGCTTCTACTCGAATCGCCCCGAATTGCAGCGAGTCTTGCAACCAATTTCTCAAACTAACTTCATTGGCGATCGCACCTGTTTCGACTAAACTTTCGATCCCTTCAGAATAACTATAAGCCCCCACTGGTGCAAAAGCTAGCTGCAATAAACATAAAAGTTGACTGTTGACAGTTGACTGTTGACTGTTCACTTCTTCAATCATCGGGGTGGGAGTAAATCTAAAATCTAAAATCTAAAATCTAAAATCAAACTAATGGCTGTGCCCGTAAGCCCCATTTTCTGGCTGAAAGGGCACAACTTCTTGTGTTACTTCCAAACCAATTTTTTCGAGCATTCCCTGCAAGACAGAATCGGGAGAAAACCTTAAATAATTATCAGCAACTTCTAAAACTACGTGGCGGTTTCCTAAATGATATGCCGCCCGCATCAGTAGCAGTGGACTTGAAGCCCGCACCGTCAGCACCGGTTCCGGTTTTGCTGTCACCAGTACCAAACAGCTACCGTCTTCCGACTGCAATAAATCTCGATCGCGCAATACAGTACCTCTGGGCAAACGCAAGTGTACCACTTCCCCGGCATCCGTTTCAAATCGGTGACGACTGCGAGTGCGATCGGCAGCAGTCATCGGCAAGGCCAAGCTGACAACAGCATCGGGATTTGCAGGCAAATGTTTTGTGAAAGTTAGTATCATGCTGGGGAATTGGTAATGGGGAATTGGTAATGGGGAATTGGTAATGGGGAATTGGTAGTTGGAACCAACAAATAACCAATAACCAACAACCAACAACCAATAACCAATAACTATTGATTTCCCGGTTGTTGCAGGCGCAGCAACTCCGCTTGAATTCGGGCTTTTACAGCCGGATCAGCTTGCTGGAGCAGAGTGATTTTGTTGAAGCCAGCAACTGTCAAACCATTACTTTCTATAATCTTTTTAGCTTGATCGCAGTAATTTACCACGATACCGCGAACGTTTCCAGACAGCCTGTTGATTTGGCTAGTTTCGTTGCACACCACCCGCGGCACGGAGCCACCTGCTATTCCTTTAATTTCCTTAGAGGCTCCCAGCCGTTTGGGTTCTATTGCTAAGACGGAGCGAGCATAGCTAGTAATCTCCTGGGCGCTAATCTCTTGAGCTTGGGCGGCTGCTCCGAAAACCGGGATTGGGGATTGTGCGTACAAACCGGGGGCCCATCCGCTAGCTAAGGCTGCGGCGGAGATGATGCTTGCTAGCAGGGATTGCCGTAGCGTTCGATTGAGGCGAATTTTAGAGGTGTTCAGTAAGGTGTTCATGGTCGGAGGTGATTGCTTGCGTGTAGATAAAATGGCACTGCGTACAGAGGCTTAATCTTTTTGAATAATTTGGTGGCAAGAAAGTTCCTGCCGTCCGTGACAATCTTTAATTTAAGCGGGGTGGTATGCCAGTTGCTATGGGGAGTGCGGTTAATATTTTTTTGACAGTTTTAACCTATTTTAACATCTTTTGGAAGTTCAGAAAACCCCAAATTTAAACATTAATTTTCATTCCACACAATTCCCGAAATTGCTTCTATAAATTCATCTCAAATCTCAAATCTTAAATAATTCTAAAACCCCTTGACAAATGACTCTAATAAATGTGCGATCGCCTGTAAGTCAGCCGATTTGAGATCTGAGATTTGAGAACTGAGAATTATTCCCACGGATAAAAAGGATCGGGGGGAAGCAATGTCAGCAGCAGTAGCAGCAGGAGCAAAACAGAACTTTTGCAGTTGCAGCAAAATATCCGATCGAGACTGTTTATTCAGTCCAGGACGCAAAAACTGCTTTGCAACATGATTAGCGGTAAGGTGCTTATGGGCGAACCTATAGATAGAGAGAAATTTGAGTAAGTTTTTTGATTCAGTTGCAAGCCGTTCTGAAAAACTTACCCA
>DPLL01000506.1:0-687 GCA_003542015.1 Microcoleaceae cyanobacterium UBA9251
GATTCGCCCATCACAATCAATTCTAGGTCATCTGCCGCAGCAGTCAGTGCCCCGTGGCGGATGCCCACTGAACCGCCGGGAATCGTCGGAAAAACGTGCAATCCGAGGATGCCCTCAACGTCTTTCATCGCGCCATCTGCAATCATCCAGCGCGCGCCTTGGGCTATCTCCTCTGCTGGCTGAAACAAGAAGCGGACGTGACCGGGTAATTTTTCCTCCAACTGAGATAATATCATCGCCGTGCCTAAACCGACGGTGGTGTGGATGTCGTGGCCGCAAGCGTGCATGACTCCTTGGTTTTTTGAGGCAAATTCTAAGTTTGTGCGTTCTTGAATCGGTAAAGCGTCCATATCGGTGCGAATTGCTAGCCACCGGGACTCGCTGCTATGGCCTTTGAGTTCGCCGATGACGCCGGTTTTGCCGATTCCTTCGATCGCATGAACTCCACTAGATGCCAAAACTCCGGCTACATAGGCGGCGGTTTGATATTCTTGGCCGCTGAGTTCGGGGTGTGAGTGGATGTGGCGGCGAATTTCGATTAGGCGGGGGGCGAGGGTGACGGCTAGTTCTTGGATGCGGGCAAGCATGAATTTTGTTGGGTAGTGCTTTAATTTACTAGGGTAACGCAGATGTTTGGGGTTGAACCCACATCGAGTACCATTCTCAAGAACAGGTAGGATGCCTGTT
>DPLL01000506.1:717-19766 GCA_003542015.1 Microcoleaceae cyanobacterium UBA9251
CTTTTTGATGTGAAGTGCGATCGACCAAGATATTCAAACCGCGCTGCCATTAATTAAATTGCGGTTGCCTTTTTGGATGTAGTGACGAGTTGGTAAGGCTATGACTTTTCAATACTGCGGACTGTTTTTGGAACGATACTACAAGCCTTACAGGGCAAGCATCATAAAAAAGTCGAATTAAATGCAAGTCAGGGGTAGAGGTGACATTGATTTAATTATCCACGCTCGCCTCAAAGTCCTAGGGAATAAGCCATTCAGCCATAGAAAAAGTGTTCGGACTATTGACTTTTAAGAGTTTGGTAATGGTTTAATCACGTCCAGTATTTCTTGAAGCGTAAAGTAAATGTAGTAAAAAACTGGCTTTCCATTTATGTCTATAGTGCCATATCGACGATGGGGACGACCTTGTGGATCATCAAAATAAATATTAGGCGGTTCAACACGCGCATATCTTTCAGGAGTCCACGCTAGCTGAAGCGGAGCGCATTCTACGTCGAAAGTGATACCCCATTTTATTTGGACATCTAATTTACCGTCAGGCTTTCGTTTCAAGTCGTAGAAGAGGTTTTCATAAAAATAGCCGATCTGCTCGTTTCTGAAGTCCCTTTCTGTAATGAGTTTTGGATATGGTAGTTGCGCCACTGGCTGAGCAGGTAATATTTTATCAAAAAAAATCTTTGCTTGCTGAATTATGTGATTTTCAGCAGCTTTTTTTTGTTTTTCATTTTTAAATGAGATTAACGGAACATAATTACTCTGAAAAGCTAAATTTTCAGGGCAAATTCCTATAATATCTGTTTCGTGGCTCATAAGCTCTCCTCTAAATATATTTTTTGGATCACAAAGAAGTTGGCTTTAAATACCTTAATCCCTTTAATGTCTAGGTTTGGTTCAGGTTCTCCCCAAGGATGCTGAGGTTCTGCTGCGTAATACCAAGGAATAAAAAATACATTTGTTGAAACGGTATGGGTTTGCTGGAGAGAAAATTCATAGGTGAGTGATTTGATAAGGTCAAGCCTATATTTGTCTGCCGCTTTTTCGAGGGGCAACTTGTAATTTTCATAGTAAAAATCAAGAGAAACATTTTTGTAATCAACTATTCGTAAATCAGCGCCCACCTTAAAAACTAAGTCAGGACGGGGAAACCGACGCATTGCCTTACTTCTATCTCGCTTTTCCAATTTATTATACCTTATGTTTGAATAAACGAGCGTTCCAGGTTGAGTATCAAACTCAATACAAAGGAGTTCATTCCACCCAAAGAAACCGGGTTTATTAGGATAGCGAATATCGGATATTGTCCGATAAATCCATTGATTACCGTACCTGTCTCCACCCTGGCTAGTGTCGTAGTTACCAACTCGTTTCGGTTCTTCACATTGCCTTTTAGGTTCGGAATTTGGAGGATTTTTAAAAGGTATATCGGTATCTGCATAGCAGATTTCATCTGGGTATTCTTTGAAGAAATAGGTGCTACACATATCCTCCCAGACCAGAGAAAACCCTTTTATTCCCCAGTAGTCACCATCATTCTGATCGGGATTTATTTCGCCGTATAGGAAGATTTCAATAGCTTCATAAAGTCCCCAATAGTCAGCGTCTTTGTAATAAGTATTTTTGTCTATGTTATCCAGCGCTTCTTTAAGAATGCTGATAGTTTCGCCAAAAGTGTCTTTGTCAAAAATTGACTGATTGCTGGTCAAGTAGCCGTCTTGGAAGCGTTGAGCAAGGAAGCGAATATCTTGACTGTGTGCTTGAATATTATCCGGCACATCGCCATCCAACTGCTGTACAATCTCATCGAGTATATAACAATACAGGTTCACGATATCAGTGCTTTCATAGCGCACCGTCGGACGCGGCAAATCCATCGCCTCGACGTAAATTACATGGTGATCGAGGTAGATAGCGCGCTCTAAGTATTTGTAAAGTTGAGAATAATCAATATCTTCACTGCGTCTGGCTTTCTTTTGGATTGAGTTGATAGCAAGGTCATCGTAGGCTTCCAGTACCCGCTCGATCATTTTAATCTTGCTATAGAGTACACAAACTTCCCCATCTTCCGTTTGCATACTGACTCCGCCAGCAGAAAGGGTAGTCTGATCTTGGTCTTGCTGGAAGTCGGATCTGTTAAGGTTGAATCGGTTTGTGCCTGTATTGTCTCTCTCAAACTTGCGGAAAGTGCGATACATCTTGAAAAATAAATCCCGCACCTCGTTAAAGTCACCATCTGGAAAATTATCAAAGCCATTTGGCAGACAAAACTCATAACCATCTTCTAGAGCAGATTTACGGATTCCAACAAAAAAGTCATTGGAATTTTTAATCAACTTAAAGCTTGAAAAATCAAACATGGAGTGTCAAAAAAGAGAAGCTATTATTTTCAAGTAGAGACTTAAGACCAATTCAAACATTGAGATTCATTATGTTTGTAATGAACTCATTATGCAATTTAGTGAAATCACCGAAAGTGACGAGTTCATCTATTTCTACATTCAAAAGTTTCACAAGGGGTTTTTTATCACGGTTGAAAACGCTGTCCCATAAGAAGAACATGAGTTTATTTTGTATCTGTTCAGCCGTTACAGGCTGTTTGATAAAGTAATAGCCAATTTGCTTGTCCTCAATTCCCCGAATGGAAGTGTGATGACTTTTGATAAAGCCGTTAAGGTTTTTGATTAGCTTCTTCCATTTATCTTCATCCAAAGTTTCTCCTGTACCGTATGTTGCAACAGGAGGTTTAGTGTCATCCCAGTTGACAAATTCCCAATCCCAACGGCGCTTGAAGGCACTATCCATAAAGTAAATGGAATTGTCAGAGGTGTTCATCGTGGCTAGGATGGAGAGATTAGGAGGAATCCGAATAATTTTATTAACTACATCAAGCTTTAAAAAGCTAATTTTTTCCTGAAATGTTTTAATTTGAACAGCACCAAATGGGTGCAACTCATACTTGTCTAGCTTTCCGTCTTTTTCAAGAAATTGAGTCCCCATTAACTGTAATAGTTTTTTCATCTCAATCTCGGTTATATTAATCCCGTAGCTTGAGCAACCTTCTTCGTCTCTGTCTAATAACTGAAAAATAGTTCCGAATATAGCCGAAGAATTTCCTCGATTGATTTCATCAATAACTAAAGCAACGTTTTCGGGTTCTGAAACCTTAACACCTTGTTTGTCATGGGCGTTCAAAATATTTTTATAAGCCTGAGATAATGATTTTAAAAAATGACCTTCATAAAAGTTATATTCCACCTTTCCCGATATAGTAATCGGTACCAGTTTTCCCATGAAGTCACCATAGGTATACTCTGGATGAAATACTGTTTTAATGATATTCTCTGGACTTGTTATTCCCAAGTCATTTGGAATGATTACCTTATCGATTGTGTGGCTTTTTCCAGTTCCGGGGCTACCAAAGAGGATTTTCTGAATTGGAGTTTTCACTTTGTTGGTCTACTTAAGTTACAAAATGCTGGTGAAGAGATATCAAACTACAGATGTAAGTGCCAAAACCTACTCTGAGTCGTGAGCAGCCATAGGTAAAATAGCTGAGGTAATATCCCTCCTCTGGGTATAATAAACTACTTATGGATCTTTGTCAATCTTTTTTCGGTGACTGAGGACGCAGTATTATCGCAAAAAAACGCGGTTTCTGATTACCCGAAAACCAAAGAAACCGGGTTTTTGGGAGATTCTACGAGGTGTGACGAGTATGCTCGAAAAAACCCGGTTTCTGGCCACTCGTGCGTTCAAGATTTGCGATTAACTCACTTCCAAAAGTTGGCTTAAAAAATCAATAAAATTTGCCAAAGCAGGAACCTGCTGCTGTGTCTGTTCACTCACCCAATTATTATCAGCAATACTTGTTGTATTAGTCTTCCCCGGTTTGAGAACACTGACAATAGTAGCAACTAAAGCCTTCCGATCGTCAAACGGGCCCCAGTGATTTTTGTGTTCCTCAGACAGTCCATTCAAATAAGCGATCGCGCAATTCATAACTTCAGGATAGACAACGTTGCCGCACTCGCACAATAAATTATCTAAAACACCTTGCTGCTGATTATCTGGCAAAACATAAATTCCTGTTCGCGGTGGCCCTTCCTGACAAATTCCAGCCTGATTTGGAAATCTAGGGAAATCATTATGAAACTGCTGACAGTAGTCTCTCGCAACAGTATCAGGATGCTTTTTGTCAGAATCAGCAACTATCCCAAAGGCTGCAATATCTGTTTTATATTCAGGATGGTTAGCAAAAGTTGCTTTAAGATTTCTTCCCAAATTACTTCCTTCCCCAGAATAGATAGCAACAGAAAAAGTGTCATTCAACAAGATAGAAGGCATATCAAGACGCTTGTATAAGTTTCCCTGTCTGGGATAAGGAGGTATGAAATTGCGCCAAAATGGTTCTAATTTGGATTCTTGTCCGTCAAAAGATTGAAAGCCGAGGAACTTGAGCACTTTGCCTACAAATGCTTGATCTTGTGGGCCTTCTACTCCGATGAGTGCGTAACTGCGGTTCACCTGCGAACCTCCTGTCCCAACTCATCCCTAACTATATGGAGTGTTTCTCTATCTAACCGAATCGCTTTAGTTTGTGACTCTTGTTTCTCTAAACGATAAAGAACTAAATCAGTATCTGGATCGCTAGCATCCAACATCGCATCAACTGTTTCCAAACTGTGGGTAGTTGCAAATAACTGCACGTCGAATCGCTGACACCACTGCACAATCCAAGCAAAGGAACTGCCAAGTGCGACCGTATGAATTGCTGTTTCTATCTCGTCAATCAATAAAACTCCACCTTGAACTTTTGCCAGTGTTAAAGCGATGAACAGCAAACGCCGAACTCCATCACCGAAAGCACTTAGCGGTGAAATACCTACACGTTTGTGGTCGATATATAGACTAGGACGTTTGCCAGTTGGCGACAAAATTACTAAATCAGTAATTTCTGAATCCATCAGTTGAAGTAATTTTATTACTTCTGGCTTAATACCCAATAAAATAGCTTCCGATAGCAAGCTAACTTGTAACTGTTCTATGCGGTGAGAGAATGGTGTTACTGTATCAATTGGCAGTACAGCAGTTGAGCGATTTTTTCGGTTAATAAAACGCTGATTTTCCCAGATTTCAAAACTTACTGATAATTCTTCAGGACTAAAAGTTGTTGTTACTTTGAGTTCTAACTCTGCACCTCGGAGAATATTGTCAAATTCTATGTCATCAATTTCTAGTTGAGATTCTGAGCTATTTTCTTTATCTGTAAACTCGGAAAATCCTTCAAACTCTCGGTAAATTGCTCTCAATTCTCTGACAGGAAAAGCGCCATTACTTGAAACATAAGTTTCTCCTTCATAGAGATGGATATGAGAGACTTCACTGTTTTGAGGAAACAGCCATCTAAGAGTATTTAGCTGGGGGTTGCGAGAAGATTTGATTTCTCGCCGCCACGATGTATTCAGCCATTCCAGCGGATCTAAGGGGCGACAATAGGTTGATATCGCCTCTAAAACGCTGGTTTTTCCTGAGTTATTCGCACCAACTAATAGGTTAATTTGACCCAATTCTTGCAAGGCTAAATCTCGCAGACCTCGGAACCGATGGATGGTTAAATTGTCAAGGTGTTTCATAATTATTATTATGCTACATAAGTCGATCGCCATGCAAATTCTGTAAGTTAACTTAAACTAAATTTTGTCGCTGTTTAACATTTTCAATGGCTTTCAAAAGTCTATTCTTGTTGACTTCTGATTTCAAAAGATCTTCGGTTTCATCACATTCTGAAACAATTATTTCAATCTCTTTATCTCCAAAATTCGCTTTGATTTGTTCTAAAAAATGCTGATTTAGTTGGCTAGCTTTTAAACGATAAACTGTTGACATCGTTTTGACCTATTTTTGATTACGATGATTATAGCGTTTTTAGTCTAAAGAAACCGGGTTTTTCACTTTAGTTAAAGGTCAGGATACCATATTTTAGCAAAAAAACCCGGTTTCTGACTACCCGCAAATCAAAGAAACCGGGTTTTTCGCAGTTTCTGGGAGGTGTGACGAGTATTCTGGAAAAAACCCGGTTTCTCGCCACCCATCCACTATTCATTGAAGCTGTTTTACATACCTATGATTTCGGTACATAAGTCGATCGCACCTGCAACTCCTTCATCTGCTTCTCATCCACACCAGACGGCGCATTCGCCAACAAACAACCCGCCTGCTGCGTCTTCGGAAAAGTCATTACATCTTTTAACGAATAATTTTTTGAGCTTTGGCTGCTTTTAACCAATCAGGAAATTCGTTAAGGAGCTTTTCATATAATTGCCCATCCGAAATACTGTTAATGTTGTCCAAAGCGAAAAAATTACAATTATCAACCATTCTTCCTTTCATTGTATCAAAACGTTCGAGAATGCCATAATTACTACCTCCCACTCCGACAAATTGCCAAAAAATAGGATATTTAGATGATTCTGTAATGATTTTTGCTATTTGTTCACTGTAACCGACTCCTCCATCACTTATAAATATCACATAGGCCGGTAAATTAGACCTCATATATGTTTTGACAATCTCATTCATAACCACTGGTTCATTATTATAGCCGGATTCCAATTTAGCCATCCATTGTTGCCAGCCACCCCATTCCCTGTTTACATACCCATTTATGTTTTTCACTGTCACAGGAGTTAAACTTTGTGATTTGTTTGCAAAAGCCCAAGTGTCTAACTCGCCGTCATCGTCAAAATGAACTGCAATGGGTACAACTTTATTCACAACTAATTGCACATCTCCTCTGGAGTATTGACTAGACATTGAGCCTGAAGCATCCAGTACCAATGCTACTTTTGCTATCACATCTTGGAGTTTCTTTTTTTCCAAAGATACGGTTAGCTGTTTTGCCAAACTGACAAGGTGGGGAGCATCTTTCTCCAGCTTTTTCTCTAAAGAAACTTTGGGCGATGCCGGTGGGGAGGGTTTAATCTCTTCTCCGCCAAAATTATTGAGTAACGCACTTAAACCACCATTAAATCCCTGCCCTACGGCGGCAAAACGCCACACATCTTTCAAATAAATTTCTCCAACAATGATAGCTTTTTCAGCATGAAAATCCGCGCCATTAAAAGAAAATTCAGCCACCTTTGTCTGCCGGTCTAAAATCTGTAAATAGCCGCGGCTAATTTGTGACATATTAACCTCACCGTCTAGCGTAATGGTAAATACCAGTTTACGAATAGTTTGGGGGAGCGTCGATAAATTAATTTGAAACCTCTCCATATCCCCACCTTGTCTACCTAGACTGGCTAAAGATCCGCAGGGTGAAGATTTTTGGTTGTAGAAGATAAAATAGCGGTCATCAGAGAGTCTGTCTTCAGCATCGACTCCAAAACATGATAAATCAAATACCATTCCTTCTGAAGCCGTAATTCCCAAGCCTACTTGGATGAGAGTTGCTGTAGTAAAATCGCTCAACTTAGATTTTTGTCCGCGCACTAATGACCGCATATTTATCTCCTTTTGTATCTTATTTTGACTAGGAATATGTAATGGTTTAGCTGGCGTTCACCCCATAATTGATTGCCATCGCACCTAATCCACCTTTGAATCCTTGTCCAACAGCACGAAATTTCCAGTCACTACCATGCCGATACAATTCACCAAATAACATGGCAGTTTCAACGCTCATATCCTCCGATAAATCAAAACGAACTATCTCTCGATTGTTATCTTGATTGACAATGCGAACAAAGGCAGAATCAACCATCCCAAAGTTTTGCTTGCGCGTATCTGCGTCATAGATAGTGACTCCGATTACCAATTTTTCTATATCAGCCGATAGCCTTTCTAAATTGACCTTAATCACCTCATCATCGCCTTCTCCGGCACCTGTGAGGTTGTCACCCGTATGTTCTATCATTCCATCCGCGGACTTCAAATTATTGAAAAAAATAAAATCCTTTTCGCTGCGTACCTTCCCATCACTTTTAAGTACGAACAAGCTGGCATCTAAATCAAAGGCACTGCCATCAGTTAGACGGACATCCCAGCCCAGCCCAATCAATATTTTTTTTAACCCTGGTTCTTCTTTACTTAAGGAAACATTACCACCTTTGCTAAGACTAACACCCATTTCTAACTTCCTCCGTTAAAATTGCTGACATTTTTGCTGATTTTAAGTATCAAAATTAAGGACACTCAGATAAATTCTGACAGTATCCTAAATCAGTAAATATACTGTTTGATAGCTTAAGCGAGTTGGGGCAGATTTTCGGTAAAACTTTTTGCCAGAAAGCTCTTACTGATGTTTTACTTTAGCAATTGGTAGATGTGGTGTCAAGAGGCGTTGGTCAGCGCAAACGCATCTGATTTTTATACTGCTTACAGAAAAAAGGTTTCAGCCATTGTAGAGTTTTGTTTCTAAATTCAGAACCCCTTGCTGGGCAATACTTTCAGAATTTAGATGCCATCGCCCTAGAGTTTTTGTAAAATTCACAACGACATTGCTTCCGCTCCGAGATGGATTGCCATTGTTGCCCATAAACCCGGTTTCTTAACCAGGATACGCATTTCAACTGAGATGCTTCGTTTCTCTCAGCATGACACAGTTTCTCTCAGCATGACACAGTTTCTCTCAGCATGACGCAGTTTCTCTCAGCATGACACATCGGCTTTTCCTAAGTCCCGATCGCCTGATGATTTCGGTACATAAGTCGATCGCACCTGTAATTCCTTCATCTGCTTCTCATCTACACCAGGCGGCGCATTTGTCAACAAACAACGCGCTTGCTGTGTCTTCGGAAAAGTCATTACATCTATTCAGTGTAATGATACTTACAAGCCGCGATCGCAAGGCTAAGTTAACTTAAACTAAATTTTGCCGATCTTTAACATTTTCAATAGCTTGCAAAAGTTTATGCTTGTTGACTTCTGATTGCAAAAGATATTCGGTTTCATCACATTCTGAAACAATTATTTCAATCTCTTTATCTCCAAAAGTCGCTTTGATTTGTTCTAAAAAATGCTGATTGAGTTCGCTGGCTTTTAAACGATAAACTGTTGACATCGTTTTTACCTATTTTCGATTACGATGATTATAGCGTTTTTAGTCTAAAGAAACCGGGTTTTTCACTTTAGTTAAAGGTCAGGATACCATATTTTAGCAAAAAAACCCGATTTCTGATTACCCACAAATCAAAGAAACCGGGTTTTTCGCAGTTTCTGGGAGGTGTGACGAGTATTCTGGAAAAAACCCGGTTTCTCGCCACCCACTCACTATTCATTGAAGCTGTTTTACATAATTATGATTTCGGTACATAAGTCGATCGCACTTGTAACTCCTTCATCTGCTTCTCATCCACACCAGACGGCGCATTCGCCAACAAACAACGCGCTTGCTGCGTCTTCGGAAAAGCAATTACATCACGAATAGATTCCTCACCAGCTAACAGCATTACCAGGCGATCGACACCATAAGCAATTCCTCCATGTGGCGGAGTTCCATACTCAAACGCATCCAACAAAAAGCCAAACTTATTATCAGCTTCCTCCGTCGATAAACCGATCGCCTCAAACACTCTTTCCTGAACATCCCGCTGGTAAATCCGCAGAGAACCGCCACCGACTTCTGTGCCATTTAATACCAAATCGTAAGCTTGAGCTCTCGCAGTCTTCAAATCGCCAATATCATCGGGATGCGGCGCAGTAAACGGATGGTGCAATGCTTCCAAACGCTTCTCATCAGCATTCCATTCAAACATTGGAAAATCTGTCACCCATAGTAGATTCATCTTGTCTTTGTCAATCAATCCCAATTCGTTACCGATCGCACAAACGCAATCTATCCAAAGTCTTATTGACAGTGGTAACATCAGCGGCTGCGAATAACAATAAATGACCTGGTTGCGCGCCCGTGCGATCGAGCAATTCCTGTTTTTGAGCCTCTGTCAAATTATCCTTAATTGCGCCGATCGTATCAATTTCGCCATTCTCCCGCACCCGGATATAAGCTAATCCCTTAGCACCGGCTTCGCTGGCTTCCTTAAACAAATCGCCACCCGGTTTAATCCGCACATTAGAAATCGCATCATTCCCGCCCGGAATCGGCAAAATTTTCACAATTCCGCCCGCAGCCACTGCACCGGAAAACACCTTAAATCCCGAAGCTTTCATCAAATCGGAAACATCGACTAATTCCAAACCAAAGCGAGTATCTGGTTTGTCGCTACCATAGCGATCCATCGCTTCGGCGTAAGTCAAACGGGGGAAAGGACAAGGCAATTCCACGCCTTTCACACTTTGGAAAATATTGCAGACTAAACCTTCATTTAATTCGAGGATTTCTTCCAAAGACATGAAACTCATTTCCATGTCTAATTGCGTAAATTCCGGCTGTCTGTCGGCGCGCAAATCTTCATCGCGGAAGCAGCGGGCAATTTGATAATATCTGTCTAAACCGGAAACCATTAACAATTGTTTGAACAATTGCGGCGACTGCGGCAAAGCGTACCATTCGCCTAAATTGACGCGGCTGGGAACTAAATAATCTCTCGCACCTTCGGGAGTCGATCGCGTTAAAATCGGTGTTTCAATTTCTATGAAACCTCCCACATCTTCGAGGTGGCGACGCATCGCTTTGACTACTTGATGGCGAAGCTGCAAATTGCGACTCATGCGATCGCGCCGCAAGTCCAAATACCGATATTTCAGGCGCAAATCTTCCCGCACGCTTTCATTATCCGCCGTCGAAACCTGAAATGGTAACTGTTTGCGAACCGCATTCAACAACTCAATCTCGTCAGCGTAAATTTCTACTTCACCCGTAGGTAATTTGGGGTTGAGGGAATCTTCGGGGCGGCTGGTGACTCTACCTGTAATTTTCACCACGTATTCGTTTCGCAAAGCCTCAGCCCCGTGATAAGAATCGGGGGTGCGTTGGGGATCGCTGACAATTTGCACGATACCCGATCGATCGCGCAAATCCAGAAAAATCACCCCGCCATGATCGCGGCGGCGATCCACCCATCCGTAAAGGGTGACAGTTTCTCCGATGTGTTCGCTTCGCAGTTCGCCGCAGTAGTAAGTTCTCATGGTTGGGGGTTTGTGGACTAAAAATAAAGCTTTTTAATTATGCAGTATGGCGGAAACTATTGCTGAATGTAAATGCAAAGACAATTCTGATTGTGCTATGACTTACGCATGGTAACGGTGTTGCAAAGATTTGAGATTCTTCGCTTGACTCAGAATGACATAATTAGGTAGAAGCGTGCGTAAATCCTGTATGATCTTTAGTCCTCTTGAGAGGACTTCAGCTATCAGCCGGGGGTTTAAACCCCGGCGGGCTTTGCTAGGAACACTCAAAAGCAGGCGCAACAAGCTTTTTACGAATCATCCCGATCGCACTTAATGCTTCTTGTCAAAAAACTTGGTTAGCGCCTGGAATGCAGATTTCGACGCCTCTGTCAAGCGACTGCCGATGGACTCAATTTCCCCAACCACAACGTGCCAATTTTTTTCAGTTTCTTTCTGAATTTGGTCAACAGCTTGTTCAATGCGATCGCGTTCGATAAACTTATTTTGTTCTACGGCTTCTCGCGCTTGGCGCACTGCTTTCAAATAAGCCTCGCGACTGACTTCACCTGCATCTTGTACCTGTGATTGCGCGCGAGTTTTAATCGCATCAACCACCAGCCAATTTTTCTCAGCTTCCTTTTGAATCAGCCCCACCGCATCTGTCATTCTTTCTTTGGCGATCGTCTTATTTTTGGCGAGGGCTAACTGCGCTTTGTGCACAGCTTTCAAGTAAGCCTCACGGGTGAGATCCCCCGCTGCTTGTACTTCTGCCGCAGCGCGTTTTTTAATGGCTTCAAATAATACGGCTGTTTCGGCGATCGCTTCATCTGTAGCTTCGGGCATCTCCTTTTTGACGATCGCCGTCGTTTCGGGAGTTACATCTACAATTTCTGCTTCGGTCATATTTGGATCTGTCATCTTAATTATCTCCTGATTAGCAAACGTTTTGCAAACAATCCACAGTCTGTAGGTAGATTTTGTATCTGTAGCGCCAGAATCAATGCTCGCACTAAATTTGGATGTTTAGCGCCTGAATTTATTCTAGCATTTAATCAGAATTCAGCAATTCTTGTTCCATCTTCATCAAATTTTCAATCCGCGCTTCCGTGGTTGGATGAGTGGAAAACAGACTTCTAAACCAATCACCAGCAGACGAATTCACAATCAACAGCGGTGCAAAAGCTGGATTACCATTTAGAGGCATTTGCCGCGCGCCGCTTTCCAACCGCTGCAAAGCCCTCGCTAAAGCCCTTGGATTGCCCGTTAACCGGGCTGCGCCCGCATCCGCCGAAAACTCCCGCGTGCGCGAAATGGCTAGCTGAATGACTGAAGCAGCCACCGGTGCGAGGATAATTGTCAGCAGCAACCCTACAGGATTCGGGCCGTTGCGATCGTCCCTGCCACCAAACCACATACTATAACTCGCCATTTGCGCCAACCACGAAATCGCCCCCGCCACCGTTGCCGCCACCGCTTGCGTCAGCGTGTCGCGGTTGTTAATGTGAGTGAGTTCGTGGGCGATTACCCCTTCGAGTTCCTCCTCTGACAGCATATTCATAATGCCTTCAGTCACTGCAACCGCTGCGTGTTCGGGATCGCGCCCGGTAGCAAAAGCGTTAGCAGACGGAGTGGGGATCATGTAAACTCCCGGCATGGGTAAATTAGCGCGCTGCGACAGTCTTTCCACCATTGTATAAAGTCCGGGCGCTTGGTTGGCAGTTACTGGCACTGCTCCGTAAGCCGCTAAAGCGATTTTATCTGAGTAAAACCAAGAACCCAGATTCATGGCGGCGGCCAAACCAATGCCGATAATTGCACCTCCCGTACCGCCGATTACCCAATAGCTAACGGTAATTAACAGGGCACTTAACAAGCCTAACAAAGCAGCAGTTTTAATTTGATTCATTTCGGGACTCTCCTCAAAGTAGTAGTTTAAGCAATAATCTCGCTCGGCCTTCAATAGTTGTTTACATTGGACTTACCCAACCCGCACCAAACCCTCGGCTTTTTAGCCGTATTTTCCAGCCACAGATCATTTTTTTTGCAGCCACCGGGTTGTTTCCTCAGTCTTATTTACATTGTATCTACCGAATTTCAGATGCTGTGTAGAATACCGTCAATTTCCAGGTACGGTTTAGCGCACTTTAATTTTTTATTTTTAACCCGCAAATCTTGAAATTCGCTTCAATCTGTGGTATAAATCTACAATCTAAAATCTCAAATCTTTTGATGCTACAAGACCCCAATTTCCGAGTGCCGATCGCCATTAGTTTCGGTGCAGTCGCCGGCGCTTTAACTCGCTATTATATCACCTTGTGGTTTGCCAGCCGTTTCAGCACCGCTTTTCCCTACGGAACTTTTTTCATTAACATCACCGGTTGCTTGGCTATGGGATTTTTTATCACCCTAGTTGTAGAACAGGTGACGACTATTCCTCTGGAGGTGCGGTTAATGGTAACAACTGGCTTTTTAGGAGCTTATACTACTTTTTCAACTTACGGTTTAGAGACAAATGTCTTATTACGCGATCGCTCTTACAGCTTGGCCACTTTTTACTGGGCCAGCAGTGCCATACTAGGAGTAATTGCAGTTCAGTTAGGCATCATTCTAGCTCGCTTAGGAAAATAGATACAGCTCATAAAAATTCATACGGGATGCGGGAAACGAGCGCGAATTTAGTCCTTCCTAGGGAAGCTCTAAGGGGGACTTCAGTCCCCGTGTCTTTCTTAGTTGGCAGAATGATGTGGATCTTCTATATTAAGTTTACTAAAACAGAAGAAGCATATACATCTAACATGACATAAACTCAAGATCTTTCTCAAAAATCTGCCCTAAAGTTTGTGTTCTTCCTAGGAATTGTCAGCCTCTGTGCCGATGCTACCTATGAAGGCGCGCGCAGCATTACCGGAGCTTATTTAGGAACTTTGGAAGCTAGCGGTACTTGAGTAGGTTTAGTCGCAGGTTCAGGCGAGTTAATTGGCTATGGATTGCGCTTGTTCACGGGCTACATCAGCGACAAAACTAGACAGTATTGGAAAATTACAACCCTCGGTTATTTCATAAATACACTCGCTGTACCGCTTTTAGCTTTAACAGGAACCTGGCAAGCAGCCGCCACATTGATGATAGCTGAACGCACGGGCAAAGCAATTCGCACTCCAGCCCGCGACGTGCTGCTTTCCCACGCAGCTATCAAAGTTGGCAAAGGTTTTGGCTTTGGCTTCCACGAAGCCCTCGATCAAATCGGTGCCACGCTGGGGCCACTACTTGTCGCAGCAATGCTTTATTTCCAGTTAGGTTATCGGGCCGGCTTTGCGATTTTGGCTGTGCCAGCTTTTTTGGGGCTGACAGCGCTGTTGGTACTTCAACAAATTTATCCTAATCCCCGCGATTTTGAACCAGGAGCGTTTGAAATCAAAGGGGAAGGTCTGCCGAGGCTATTTTGGGTTGATCTAGGGCTGTAGGGCTCATAGGAGCGGGCTATGCAGATTTTCCGCTAATTGCTTTTCACTTTCACAGGAGTGCAATCGCCTCTGACAGCCAAATTCCGCTATTCTATGCTTGGGCTATGGCAGTTGACGCAGCAGCCGCTTTAGTCTTTGGGCGTTTGTTCGATCGCATCGGCATCTCGGCCCTGACCTTTGCAGTCCTTTTGTCTTCACTGTTTGCCCCATTGGTATTTTTCGGCAACGGGTGGGGGGCATTGCTGGGAATGACTTTATGGGGTATGAGCATGGGAGCCCAGGAATCGATTTTGAAAGCCGCTGTAGCCGGACTCGTGCCTGCGGACAAAAGAGGTTCCGCCTATGGGATATTTAATACAGGCTATGGCTTATCATGGTTTCTGGGAAGTTTGGCGATGGGAATTCTGTACGATCGCTCAATTACTGGTCTGGTTGTATTTTCAGTTGCGCTCCAACTCGCTGCTCTTCCAGTCTTATTCCTGGTAAAAAAGAGATTGCCCGTCGCGGACGATCGACCAAATAGTCGGCAGTAACTTGTCAGTTATTAGCTGTCAGTTATCAGTTAGATAGAATTTTTGACTGATGACAGTTGACTGATGACTACTGACTAATAACTAAATTTAAACAACAAGCGAGGGGGTTTAGTCGTGGTCGTCAAAACAGCAACAGAGTGCCTCATTACCCTGCAAGGAGTCAGCAAGGCTTATCAGCAGCCCAACGGTCAAAAAATCTCTATTTTAGAGCCAATTAATTTAGAGTTGCGGACAGGAGAAATTGTTGCCTTGCTAGGCCCGTCGGGTTCTGGTAAATCAACATTAATGCGGATGATTGCCGGACTGATACCGCCCAGCGATGGTCAAGTTCTCTACCATAATCGCCCCTTAGTTGGCTTAAATCCAGGTATAGCGATCGTGTTTCAAAACTTCGCCCTCTATCCCTGGCTAACAGTAATGGAAAATGTAGAATTAGGCTTAAAAGCTAAAGGAGAATTGCCAGAACCGCGCCGACAAAAAGCTTTGCGAATGATTGATATTATCGGTTTAGACGGATTTGAAAATGCTTATCCGAAAGAACTTTCTGGTGGGATGCGGCAGCGGGTTGGATTTGCTAGAGCTTTGGCTGTGGAACCAGAATTGCTCTGCATGGATGAACCATTTTCAGCTTTAGACGTACTAACCGCAGAAAACTTAAGGTTTGAATTATTAGATTTGTGGCTGGAAAAGAAGATTCCTACTAAAGCTGTACTCATCGTGACTCACGGGATTGAAGAAGCAGTAATTTTAGCCGATCGGGTTGTAGTTTTGGGCCGCAATCCGGGACGAATTCGCGCCGAATTGACCGTGACTTTGCCACACTATCGCGATCGCAAAACTCCGCAATTCCAAGCCATCGTAGACCAGGTTTACAAAATTCTTACCAATCCCGATTTGAGTTGCGAAACCGAGTCGCCACCGGCCGCTACTGTTTCTCAACCTCAACCCGCTCAAAGCGCTAAATACCAATCGCTACCACAAGTGCGAATTGGCGCAGTTGCAGGTCTTTTAGAACTATTAGAAGACCGCCAGGAGAAAGACCTCTATCGGCTTGGCCAAGAATTAATGTTAG
Organism: Microcoleaceae cyanobacterium UBA9251; assembly: GCA_003542015.1. Classification (GTDB taxonomy): domain Bacteria; phylum Cyanobacteriota; class Cyanobacteriia; order Cyanobacteriales; family Microcoleaceae; genus Microcoleus. The sequence continues at coordinate 16,851 of DPLL01000506.1, forward strand.
AGGTTGACGACATTTTGCCGATCGTTGAAGCCGCAAAAATAATGGATTTTTTGGCAATTCAAGAAGGCGACCTCCTCCTCACTCCTGTTGGTCTTCAGTTCATTGCCGGTGGAATTGATCAGCGCAAACAAATTGTTCGCACCCAAATTCTTAGCAATATTCGCCTAGTACAGCAGATTTCTCGAATGCTTCAAGCCAAGCGAAATCAACGTATTTCTGAAGAATTGATTCTGGATATTCTGGAAGCCCACTTTAGCCCCCAAGAAGCAATGCGGCAATTGAAAACTGCTATTGACTGGGGTCGCTATGCGGAGTTATACAGTTATGATGAACCGGGCGGCGAAATTTTCTTAGAATCCGAAGATAAAGTTGAGTAATTCTTATGACCAGACCTCTAACACCCGCCAATAAAACCTTAGAAAGATCGACTTGGACTTGGCAAGATGGCTTGCTAATTCTAGCAATTTTGTCTCTAATTTTAGTAATTGTCCAAACAGCATCCCAATTCACTGGTGACTACAACCCTAATTTCAAAATTGAGACAACACTAAGTGTCTTGCCAATATATACAGCCCAGACTCTTTTACGTATGGCAGTAGCCTATTTTTTATCGCTCTTGTTTACCCTAGTTTATGCTTATTCTGCTTACCGCTATCCCCTCGCTGCAAAAATTTTAATTCCCTTATTAGATATTTTGCAGTCAATTCCGGTTTTATCTTTTTTGCCGGGAGTAGTTTTAGCGCTAATTACTTTATTTCCCGGTCAAAGAATCGGCGTAGAAATAGCATCAGTTATCCTCATATTTACAGGGATGACTTGGAATCTGACCTTTAGCTTTTATCAGTCTCTCTCTGGCATTCCCCAAGAACTTAAGGAAGCTGCTCAAGTTTACCGACTTAATGCTTGGCAGCAGTTTTGGACCCTAGAGTTGCCGGCAGGTGCGATCGGACTGGTGTGGAATAGCGTCATGTCCGTAGCTGGGGGTTGGTTCTTTTTGATTGCAATCGAGTCTTTTACTTTGGGAGACAAAAATTTTCAACTACCGGGACTTGGTTCCTATTTAGGTAAGGCGGCCAATGAAGGAAATTTTGGTGCGATCGGCTGGGGTTTAGCAGTTTTAATCGGTGTGATTGTAGCCATTGATTTTTTTGTATGGCAGCCTTTGATTGCTTGGGCAGAAAAGTTTAAATATCAAGCTGTGGAAGCTGCGAATGTACCTCAGTCAAATGTTTTGGATTTTTTCAGGCGATCGGCGACGCTGCGGATGTTGAAGTCGCGCATTTCGCCGATCGGCGACAGTTTCGATCGCGGTTTAGCCAGAGCTTTTGCACCAGCTAATTTACCCAAAAATCCCCAACAAAAAAATCCCATTGGTAATTGGATTAATTGGATATTTGTCAGCGGGTTTGCCGTCATTGTGCTTTGGGGAACTTGGGAAGCCCTGCTGTTGCTGCGATTGCTGAGTTTGGGTGACTGGCAAAAAGTGATTGGAGGTGCAATTTTCACAGCTTTGCGAGTCATCTGCGCCCTATTTTTATCGCTGTTGTGGACAGTACCAGTCGGAGTGGCGATCGGTCGCAATCCGCGTTTGGCTCAGATTTTGCAACCCTTGGTACAAATAGCTGCTTCAGTACCAGCAACGGCTTTATTCCCAGTATTATTGCTAGCTTTAATTCAGGCTGGAGGCGGCTTGCAAATTGGTTCAGTGGCGTTGATGATGTTGGGTACTATGTGGTATTTGCTGTTTAATGTGATTGCCGGCGCTCAAGCGATACCTTCGGAGTTATTTGAAGCTGCACAAGTTTATAAACTTTCCCTAGTTCAGCGGTGGAAAAGCTTGATTTTACCAGGAATATTTCCCTATTTAATTACAGGAATTATTACCGCTGTTGGCGGTGCTTGGAATGCCAGTATTGTCAGCGAATACGTGCAGTTTAAAGGTCAAATAATTGCTACAGATGGTTTGGGAGAAACTATTTCTCAGGCGACAGCTTCGGGGAATTTTCCCTTGCTTTTGGCTGCTACTTCTGTGATGTCGCTGTTGGTTGTATTAACTAACCGTTTGGTGTGGCGGCCGCTTTACCGTTTGGCACAAGAAAAATATCAATTGCTGGTTTAAGGAGATTCATATACAAAATACAACACCAAGCAATCCGGTTTGTAGGATACATTTTGGTTTTGATGCCTCACCATCAAACAATCAACCGAGTTTCTCACCCCTGCGGGCAAGTCTGATAACTGCAACTATTGGTGTCAATAGGCTATAGACTGGATTCAGGAACGCGCGCAGCACAGGTTTAGGAGGGTCGCCAGTGACAGAAAACAATGATCAATTATCTTCGTTACCGACCTACGCGCGAAAAGAATTTATACCTTGGGTGGTGTCCAGTCAGGCGGTGACAATTATTTTCAGACTGATTTAATCACCGTTGTTCGCAAAAGGGGGGTGTGGCTGTTTGTTCTGCTTTTAACCAATACTGTCACGGGGACAATTATTAGAGATCAAGAAGATATTTTGCAGCAAGTCGTAGCTCTAGCAGCCTTTATTCCATTGCTAACAGGTACGGGAGGTAATGTGGGATCTCAGTCCTCAACTGTGGTAATTCGGGGTTTGAATACCGACGAAATTACAGCAATGGGGCCGGTGCAAGTAATTGTGCGCGAGGGGATGGCGGGAGCGCTGTTAGGAGCTATATTGGGGACAGTAGCGACTGGCTGGGCTTACACCCTACAAGGGAATTTAGCAGTGGCACTCGCAGTGGGGGTGAGTTTGTTGGCGATCGCAATTTTAGCTTCTGTCCCCGGTTCAGCTCTGCCGTTTCTATTTCGTTGTTTGGGTTTAGACTGGGCTTTAATGTCCGCTCCTTTTATTACCACAGCAGTTGATGTCCTCGGCGTTTTGATTTACTTCACTTT
>DPLL01000505.1 GCA_003542015.1 Microcoleaceae cyanobacterium UBA9251
CTAATTACTATAATCTCTTTTACCAGAAAGTTGGGTAAAAGCCCCGTCCTTCTAGGACGGCTTTAATCCTCTAAACTTCTTTCAAAAGTTTCCAAGTTAATACCACAGGTAGAATAACCGCTAGCAGAAATGGATAATCCACCCCAAAATGATTGGCTAGAAAATAATAATGGTTAGTGGGTGGCGAGAACCACGATAAACATAGCCAGGGTAGTCAACGCACACCCACAACCAGAAAAATTAAGAACTTGCTAGTCAAGTGTACCGTGGGGCACACGGAAACAAGGGGAGCAATCCTCTAAAGCTTGGGGAGATCAGCCCTCTGGGATTGTCTAAGTTAGGCTCGGGACTTTGTTCTATCGAACGGGTTTTTGGTTTAAGTAATGCCGCAAGGATAGGCAATTTAAAGGTGTATCGGTGAACCAAGAATCCCCGTACCGACCGGGCGGGGGCTGTCAATTGGTATTTGCTCAATCACAATCAGGAGACTACATATCATATGCCACAGCTTGAGGCCAGCCCAGCAATTGACTTTCAAACCGCAACTTACAAAGATGCTTACAGCCGAATCAACGCGATTGTGATTGAAGGCGAACAAGAAGCTCATGACAATTACCTGACACTGGCCGAAATGTTGGCTGACAAAAAGGAAGAGTTAATAGGCTTGTCCAAGATGGAAAACCGCCACATGAAAGGCTTCCAAGCTTGTGGCAAGAATCTCAAAGTCACGCCAGACATGGTATTTGCCAAGGAGTTCTTTTCCGAACTGCACGAGAATTTCCAAAAAGCCTCTGCCGAAGGTAAGGTTGTAACTTGCTTGCTGATTCAATCGCTAATTATCGAATGTTTTGCGATCGCAGCCTACAACATTTACATCCCCGTCGCCGACGACTTCGCCCGCAAAATCACCGAAGGCGTCGTCAAAGAAGAATACAGCCACCTCAACTTTGGCGAAGTCTGGCTGAACGCTCACTTTGAAGAATCCAAAGCCGAACTCGAAGCCGCCAACCGCCAAAACTTGCCCATCATCTGGAGACTGCTAAACGATGTCGCAGACGATGCTAAAGTCTTGGGCATGGAAAAAGATGCTTTAATTGAAGACTTTATGATTGCCTACGGCGAAGCCCTCGGCAACATTGGCTTTAATAACCGCGACATCATGCGGATGTCAGCACAAGGCCTCGCAGGCTAATCAATTGGGAAATAAGGAATGGGATCAAAATTAAAACTTAAAACTTTTAAATTTTCCCTTCTTCCTTCTTCCTTCTGACTTCTGACTTCCCGGCGTTACATCCGTTAAATCCGTTACAGAATCCGTTGCCGAACTTCCTTCTTCCTTCTTCCTTCTTCCTTTATTTGACAACTTAATGTTTGGTTTAATCGGTCACTTAACCAGCTTAGAACACGCCCAATCGGTAGCTAAAGAGCTGGGCTATCCAGAATACGCCGATCAAGGTCTCGATTTTTGGTGCAGCGCACCGCCCCAAATAGTTGATACTATCACTGTCACTAGCATCACTGGGCAAAAAATAGAAGGCCGCTATGTGGAATCCTGTTTTCTGCCAGAAATGCTAGCCACTCGCCGGATTAAAGCAGCCACCCGCAAAATCCTTAATGCGATGGCTCACGCTCAAAAAAACGGGATTAATATCACCGCTTTAGGAGGCTTTTCTTCGATCATTTTTGAAACATTCAACTTGCAGCAAATTAAGCAAATTCGCAATCTCAAGTTGGACTTTGAGCGATTCACCACTGGTAATACTCATACGGCTTACATCCTCTGCCGCCAAGTAGAACAAGCAGCCCCCAAATTAGGGATTGAACTGTCAAAAGCTACCGTAGCTGTTTGCGGTGCTACTGGTGATATTGGCAGCGCTGTCTGTCGCTGGCTCAACGTCAAAACAAACGTAGCAGAATTGTTGCTCATTGCCCGCGACAAAGAACGCTTGCAAGACTTGCAGACAGAATTGGGGCGAGGCAAAATTATGGGCTTGGAAGAAGCCCTGCCCCAAGCTGATATTGTCGTCTGGGTAGCGAGTATGCCGAAGGGAGTAGAAATTAACCCCTCTACATTGAAGCAACCCTGTTTGCTAATTGACGGCGGCTATCCCAAAAATCTGGCAACTCAGGTTCAGCATCCCGAAATTTATGTACTCAATGGAGGCATTGTGGAGCATTCCCTCGATATTGAGTGGAAAATCATGAAGATTGTCAATATGGATGTACCGGGAAGACAGTTGTTTGCCTGTTTTGCGGAATCCATGCTGCTGGAATTTGAAAAGTTGTACACCAATTTTTCTTGGGGACGCAATCAAATTACGGTGGAAAAGATGGAGCAAATCGGTGAGATTTCTGTTAAACACGGTTTCCGACCTTTGATGTCATTTTGATGTGACTGATTGCGGTTATTGGTTATTTAGGAAAGTTTTTCTGACAATAACCAGTAACTTTTTAATGACTGAAAACAGTAGGAATGGACGTTGTTTTTATTAAATACAGGTGCTTCTATGCCTCTTAATTTAGGGAATCTTTGTTTGCTACCACCCCAGGATTTACTCAGCAGCTACTCATTGAGTCAGCCCGTTGCGATTCAGGTACATCAAGCACTAGCGCAATTTCAACAGGCTTTGTCTGGTGAGGAATCTTTGCAGGCTAATATTATCAATGGCGTCTTGCAGCAACTCATCCCAGTGACAGTCATTCCCCTGGCGAAAGAGTTCTCGACTGACACTAACCTGAAGTACCAGCAAGTTCAAGAATTTGACCGCTATATGGAAGTCCAACACGTTAAAGCTGAAGAACCTGCTAAGTTAATAGTTACGAGCCTGTTCAGAGCTTATTTAGGTTTTTTAGAAATCAGTATAGGTCTTACTTTTAATCCTAACCAAGCCTCTGTTAAATCTGGATTTAAAACTTATGCTTTTCTCTTAAGAAGAGCGTTCGGATTAGACAAATACAATTTAATTAATAATATTGACATCGAGAGTTTAACTAATTCTCATCCAAGTTTAAATATCGATATAAACCCAACTCTTTCTCCGCTTCATGTCTGGAAGAAAGGACATTGGGTATTTTTAGTGTTTAGTCAAGCGTTAATTATCAGTTTAAATCGCTTTGTTGCTGCCATTTGGAACGACCAACTCGACCAAGCAAAAGTTGAGTTAGAAACAACTACTTAACTTATGTATGCATCGGGGGCAGCAATGAAATTAACTGGCAACTTTACTAGATAGAAATATGAAAGTGAAATTCGTCCTACTATGACTATTGGCAATCCCCAGTCGTTAGTACAGTCAGAGAATTTAAGTGGGTTAATGATGTGGGATCACGATTATCTAATTAATATCATTTGTAAGCAAAAACTATTGCCCATCCTGAAAACTCTACCTAGCATCCTCGAAGTCGAACACGAAAATTTTGTCCGAGCTTATAAATGGGGAATATCCGATGGACACAAGAGTATTTGTGCAGAATTTGGTGGAGGTGACATCGGGTCTTTGATAGCTGCTTCTGAAAGTAGTGCCGCTATCAAAACTTTGGAAAAATTTGAACATAGTCGGGTTAAACTACTAGACCCTATGGGTATAGTAAAGGATTCCTGTCCGCTAAATTTAGACTCTGAGAGCAAAGACTTCTCTGCAAAGGATGCCATCGAAGATTCTTCGCTTCGCTCAGAATGACAATTTTAAGCAGTTGTTAGTTCTGTAGGGTGCGTCGCTGTGAGATATTCAATGGAACTTGCAGATTGTTGATGGCGACGCACCTTACCTACTCAGTGTTTAACGAACAATGACATCATGGAGTTTATTTATCTCCACCTACTTAAACAACGTATAAATTCACCACAGGATGCAAACAAATGACATTAGAAAAAGCAAGTTTGGGATTACTTCAAGAAGCACTAGCAAGACTAGAAGAAGGTTTTGACAGCTTACCGAAATTCGATCGCGATCCTAACCTAGATGCGATGCGAACCGTGCTGTTAGAAGTCGCCGAGAGAATGCAAGACAATTATCCTTATCCCCATCCTCTCTATGTTGGGCAAATGCTCAAACCTCCCACAGAAATTGCCCGTCTTGCATATATGTTATCCCTTTGGATTAATCCTAATAATCATGCCCTTGATGGTGGGCGGGCCAGTTCGGCAATGGAGAAGGAAGCAGTGGCAGAAATTGCCAAAATGTTCGGTTGGGAAACTCATTTAGGCCATCTGTCCAGTGGCGGAACAATGGCGAATTTAGAAGCTTTGTGGGTGGCAGGAAATTTACAACCAAACAAAAAAATTGTCGCCTCTAGTCAGTCACACTATACCCATTCCAGAATTTGTGGAGTGCTTCGCATTCCCTTTCAATCTGTTCCCTGTGACAGTAGTAATAGGATGGATATAGCCGCCCTGAAAAAACTTCTACAAGAAGATGATATTGGCACAGTTGTTGTTACTATTGGGACGACAGCAACGGGTTCTGTCGATCCGCTACCTGATATTCTCGAACTACAGGCGAGCTATGGATTCCGTATCCATGCAGATACCGCCTACGGTGGTTACTTTATGTTGATAGATAATCTTGATGATTCAACTAGAGCCGCTTTTGACTGTCTCAAACAAGTTGATTCTATTGTTGTTGATCCGCACAAACATGGACTCCAACCTTACGGTTGTGGTTGTATTCTTTTCAAAGATCCTTCTGTTGGGAAACTTTATAAACATGATTCACCTTATACTTATTTTAGTTCTGAAGAACTGCATTTAGGTGAAATTAGCCTGGAATGTTCCAGAGCCGGTTCATCTGCGGTAGCACTGTGGGCAACTCAACGGTTACTACCTCTAATTCCAGGCGGTGAATTTGCTGGTTATTTGAGTAAGTCGCGAACAGCAGCACTGACTCTTTTTGAGAAACTGCAAAATGATCCACGATTTGTGGTAGCTTTCCCGCCAGAATTGGACATTGTTGTTTGGGTTGTAAAATCTCAGAGTGCGAGTGAATCTTCCCGACTAGCAAAGAAGATTTTTAACGCAGCGGCACAGGAAAACCTCCATCTAGCTCTCGCTAATCTGCCGAAAGAGCTATTTCTAGAGACTGGAGAAGGAATCAATTGGGATCAAGAATCTATTACCTGTCTGCGTTCTTGTTTGATGAAACCGGAACATTTAGATTGGATAGATAGTATTTGGCAAACACTTGACTTAGTAACGACTAAGGTGATGCATGAAGTTTAAACCTAACGACCTAGGCTTCACCATAATCCTTGGCGTACTGGCTGCACTGCTACCGCTATCAATAGATATGGGATTACCAGCATTTCCTGCCATTGGTACTTCACTAAATGCCTCTCCTGCTGCTGTAGGACTAACACTCAGTCTATTTATGGCTGGCTATGCTATATCGCAACTCGCCTTTGGTCCATTGTCCGATCGCTACGGGCGAAAACCGGTCTTACTCGCAGGTTGCGGACTCTTTGCCTTTGCTAGTGCTGCTTGTGCGATCGCCCCATCAATTAATTCCCTCGTGGCTTGGCGTTTTTTTCAGGGTGCCGGTGCTGGTGCTGGTATGACGCTGATGCTGGCAATGGTTCGCGATCTGTTTGAAGGTGCTACTGCTCGCGTCCAACTTTCCTATATTAGTCTAGCGATCAACATAGCACCAATCATTGCACCAACAATTGGTGTGGGAATATTGGCGATCGCTAATTGGCGATCTATCTATGGGTTATTAGCTGTAGGAGGGCTGATACTTTTACTAGCTATTGCACTCGGACTGGATGAGTCAATTAAAAGTCGGGATCTAAATGCTATCAAACCACATCGGCTAATCGGAAATTATCTGCGTGTTCTTAATAACCGAGTTTTTATTGGATATGCTCTTGTCGATGCACTCAGTTTTGGATGTCTGTTTGCTTACGTTGCAGCTTCATCACTTGTAATGATCAATGTTCTAGGTATATCAACAACAACTTATGGGTTGATCTTTGCTTTAACTGGTATTGGTATTGTAGCTGGATCTTTTCTGAGTGGACTACTGAACAATCGTGGTGTACCATCATCACGATTGCTTGGCTTTGGGTTGGTAATTTCTGCCACCTCAGCGATTACACTTGTATTAGTTTCGATGACTGGTGCTGCTCAGTTACTTACACTATTACCTCTGCTGATAATTAACACCTTTTGTTATGGGCTAATCGCACCTAATGCTATCCATCATGCACTTGAATCAGTAGAAGATACTGCTGGTAGTGCCGCCGCATCGATCGGCTTTTTGGAGATGTTGGGTGGTTCCTTAGCAAGTGTCCTAGTTAGCTTTTTGTTTGATGGACACACCGTAAATGTCATGTCTGAGGTAATGGCGTTATTTGCGATCGCTTCCCTTGCGACATATAGTCAAGTGCGATTTAACAAATAAACATCTCCGAAAAACAATTAAATTGTGGTATGGAAATCTAAAAAAGATGGACAGTCTATCAAACCATTGCATTCACCATCTCTTTCAAGAACAGGCATCCAAAACCCCGGAAAAAATCGCCCTGGTAATGGGAGACAGAAAGTTCACTTACTCAATAGTGAACGATCGAGCGAACCAGCTTGCAAACGCGCTGCGCTCCCTTGGGGTGGCTTTAGAAATCCCAGTGGGCATCTGCTTGCGACGATCGCCATTCGCAGTAGTCGCTATTCTGGGAATCTTAAAAGCAGGTGGCGCTTACGTCCCCGTAGATCCCGACTACCCAGAAGCCAGAAAACAGTACATTATTGAAGACTCCGGCTGTGGAGTGCTGATAACAGAAAAGTCCCTGCTGCATACCCTTCCCCCCTTTGCAGGAAGAATTGTGTTAGTAGACGACGAATCTTTATCGCAACAAGACAGCAGCAACCCAGACATTCCCATCACCCCCGATGCCTTAATGTACATTTTGTACACCTCTGGCAGCACCGGCACGCCTAAAGGCGTTTGTGGCATTCATCGAGCCACTGTTAATCGCTGCATTTGGATGTGGAATCAGTACCCTTTTACCTCTGACGCAGTGTGCTGCCACAAAACCACCCTCAACTTTGTGGACTCGGTTTGGGAGATTTTTGGGGCATTGCTCAAAGGAATAAAAGTCGTGATTCTTCCCCACTTCTCAAGTGCCAATCATGAAGAAATGATTGGCTTCCTTCATGATGCAAAGGTGACTCGCATTATCCTTGTCCCATCATTGCTAAAAGCATTGCTCAACACTCGCCCAAATTTAGGGGAAGTCCTTCCCGATCTGAAAATTTGGACAGTAAGCGGAGAGCAATTAACGCGAAATCTTTTACATAAATTCAGAGCAAATGTGCCTGAAGGGATTTTACTGAATCTCTACGGAAGTACCGAAGTAGCAGGTGATGTCACTTGGGCTGAATTTGCTGGAGATATAGGAAACATAGAACGGGATGTGCCGATAGGTCAACCCATCCTCAATGCCGAAATTCACATCTTAGACGAGAATTTGCAGCCAGTTTTACCAGACGAAGTAGGCGAATTGTGGGTGGGAGGTATTGTGTTAGCACGGGGATACCACAGAAAGCCTCAAGAAACCAAAGCGCGATTCATTCCCAACCCATTTTATAGCAACGGTATTCTCTTCAAAACAGGAGACTTAGTAACAAGAGACAATAATGGCGTACTGTATTATATCGGTCGAGTTGACAATCAAGTAAAAATTCGGGGATTTCGAGTAGAGCTAGAGGAGATTGAAAAAGTCTTAGCGCATTTCCACCCAGAAATCTCCAATGTCACCGTTATCGTTCAAGAAAACGAGGAAACATCGGAAATAAAACAGCTAGTGGCGTTTGTTGCTCCTTCGACAGTTAATGTGGATGCAATGAAACAGTATGCCCTTTCTCAACTGCCCCATTATATGGTGCCTGCGAGAATCATTGCTGTAGATGAACTGCCCCTGACTCCCAACGGTAAAGTCGATCGCCAAGCCTTATCTGGCATGAGTGGGTGGAGGTTCAGAGTCATAGATTCTGAAAAGCTACCTCAAACCGAAACAGAAAAGTTGCTAGATCCAATTTGGCAGAATATGTTTCGTGTTTCACCTGTTAGCAGAGACGATGATTTCTTTCTTCTGGGTGGAGACTCTTTGTCTGTTGTATCTTTCCTAGAAAAACTGAACCAGGAATTTAAGGTACGCATTCCCCTTTCCAACTTTGTCAATGAGTCGTCCCTCGCATCTTTAGCAAAGCTTTTCGACGAATACAAACAGGAAAAACCATCTCTAGTAGTTGAAGTGTGCTTGAATGATTTTGAAATCGTTGCGTTCGAGGAGCAATATTTAGAACAGACTGTGGAATTAGTCAGCGAATCCTTCACCTCAAGAGAACCCTTGGGAGTTAGCTTGGGTCTTCAGAAAGAAGATTTTAATATATTTTCGGAAAAAATTTGTACAAACTGCCTGTCCGATAATTTATCCTTCGTGGCGTTGCATCGAATTTCTCGAAATGTGATTGGATTTTGTTTGAGTGAAGATTTTGCTAGTTCCCTGACGGGGGAATTTGAGATACCTGAGTTCTTGAATCCAATTTTTGCGCTCTTGGATTCTCTAGATCAACTGTATGTCAAAAGTTACGGGGAGGTGAAAGTAGGAGAGATTGTCCATGTATTTATGTCTGGTACGTCTTCCCATGTCGAAGGTACTGCTATTATCTTAGCTTTGGAAAAGAAGGTACTGGAAGTAGCAGCAAGTTTGAATTACAAGCGGGCTGTGACAACTTGTACCCATTCAGTTACAAGCTATATCGCTCAAGAGTTGGGATATCAACGAAGATATGCCGTGCAGTACGAGTCTTTTGAGTTTGAGAACAAGCGACTTTTTTCCAATGTTGTCGATCCTCATAAAGAAGCAGTGCTGTTTGAAAAAGTCCTTGAAAAACAATCATTCCATTGACATATACAGGAGAAAAATAATGGCTCGAATTAGACTGATGCACGCCAAGTTACATAATGTGCGCGTAACGGATGCAAATGTTAATTATGTCGGCAGCGTCACCATTGACAGTGAATTGATCGATAAGGTGGGAATTCTGCCTTTGCAGGAGGTGGAAATTTGGAATGTTAGTAATGGCAACCGCTTGTCAACCTACGTGTTGCCAGGAGAGCCTGGAAGTGGTGTGATTTGTCTCAACGGTGCAGCGGCTCATTTGTGCGATCCTGGAGATTTTGTGATTATTGCTGCTTATGAAGAATGCGATCGCGCTGAGGTATTCCGCACCGGGCACGAGGCGCGAGTAATAATTGCGGATGAACACAATCGCTGCAAACAGTTTTTCTCCCAGACTTTAGAACCCAGCCAGGGCAAACTCCTATTTCACTGTTTTTACTGACAATCCAAGCTTTGCGTGCGAAAACGCGCGAGTTTAAACAAAATAGTACACGTAGATTTGTCTAACAGTGTACCATTTTGTCTATTTATTCGCTACCTAGGGACTAGCTCTCTCCCAACTCAAAACTCAAAACTCAAAACCATTCCCCACGCGGTAGGATCAGGAAAGAGTCGATCAACAAAACCTGACAAAACCTTATAGAAATTCTCAGCGTGCCAAACCCCGACCGTAAACCCTTACTCTTAGATTTTGAAAAACCCCTGGCCGAACTCGAAACCCGAATTCACCAGATTCGCGAACTCGCCGAAGAAAACGGTGTAGATGTCTCAGACGAAATTCGCAAGCTGGAAGCTCGCTCAGCCCAACTGCGACAAGAAATTTTTGGCAGCCTTTCTCCCATGCAAAGGCTGCAACTGGCCCGTCACCCGCGCCGCCCCAGTACCCTCGATTACATTCAGGCAATTAGCGACGAGTGGATGGAGCTTCACGGCGATCGGCGCGGCGGAGACGATCCGGCCCTAGTCGGCGGAATTGCCCGCATAGACGGGCGTCCCACGGTGATCATTGGCCATCAAAAAGGACGCGACACAAAAGACAATATTGCCCGCAATTTTGGGATGGCTGCTCCCGGCGGCTACCGCAAAGCCCTGCGGTTGATGGAACACGCCGATCGCTTCGGAATGCCAATTTTCACCTTTATCGACACTCCGGGGGCTTGGGCGGGCTTAGAAGCCGAACAGCTTGGACAGGGAGAAGCGATCGCCTGTAACCTCCGAGAAATGTTTCGCCTGGATGTTCCAATTATCTGCACCGTCATCGGCGAAGGCGGTTCCGGTGGCGCTTTGGGAATTGGTGTCGGCGAGCGACTATTGATGCTGGAGCATTCCGTCTACACCGTCGCCACCCCCGAAGCTTGCGCCGCCATCCTTTGGAAAGACGCTGGGAAAGCCAACTTGGCCGCAGAAGCTCTGAAAATTACTTCTTGGGATTTGAAAAACCTCGGCATTCTCGATCAGATAGTACCAGAGCCGATCGGCGGTGCTCACTCGAATCCTCTCCAGGCTGCGTCCATGCTCAAAAAAGCTCTGTTAGAAAATTTAGCAGAACTGAGTCAGCTCACCAGCCAGCAGCGTCGCCAACTCCGGTATCAAAAGTTTCGCCACATCGGTGTATTCACGGAAATTTCGGCTTGAGCCGATCGACGATGAGTTAGCAGTGTTGAGTTAAGAAAGTCTTAACCTAAAACTGATGTTTCCTAATATACAACTGATTATTCTGCGAATCTGTCAGCAGTGTTATAATCTCTCAGGTGACACAAGCTTAACAGTTCTTAATGTTAAGCTCAGAAATAACTGTTCTCATGGGCTCTTTCATAAACTGAGTTTCCCGCATACCGAGTTTTCTTTATGAACTATCCGACAACCAAGCAGGCTCTGATTACCGGAGCCAGCAGCGGGATTGGCAAAGCAACGGCTTTAGCATTTGCAAAAGCCGGCATAAATCTGGCTTTAGTGAGTCGAGAGTCAGAAAACTTAGCAGCCGTTGTCGCAGCAGCTAGAGCAGTCGGAGTGAAAGCAGAAGCTTATCCCTTAGACTTGTCAAAAATTGATCAAGTGCAAAGCAGCATCAGCGCGATCGCAGCTCAATTCGGGCCAATAGATATCCTAGTCAACAGCGCTGGGATGGGGTATACAGGCCCCTTGACAGAAACGCCCCTAGCCGACTGGCAGCGAGTTTTAGACCTCAATGTTACCAGCGTCTGGCAATGCATTCAAGGAATTTTGCCGGGAATGCGCGATCGCAAATCTGGAATCATCATCAACATTTCCTCCATCGCCGGCAGCCAAGTCTTCCCAAATTGGGGACTCTACTGCGTCAGCAAATTCGGTCTCATGGCGTTGTCCAAGGCTGTAGCGACAGAAGAACGGGCTCACGGAATTCGTGTAACAGCCATCTGTCCAGGTTCTGTGAACACACCCATGTGGGACACAGAAACCGTGCAAGCCGACTTCGATCGCACAGCCATGTTAACTCCAGAAATCGTCGCCGAATCAATTCTGCACGCAGTTCAATTACCCGCTTGTGCAGTAATTGAAGAAATCACCCTGATGTCCAACGCTGGAGTTTTGTGAACTGGAGATTTGAGAATACTGGGTTTTTCTCGGAATTCGACAATCTTTGAATCTTTAGCTGTATCCTCCAATCCAAAATCGAAAATCGAAAATCGAAAATCGATTCATCTTCACACCAATTTCTTATGACAATTGCATCTTCCAACGGTTCCACAGGCTCGAAATCACTCTCGACTGACAGCATGAAACTTTCAGAAACCGCAGACAAAAACTTGCCCAATATCACCACTCGACCAGACCGTAATTCCTCCAACGGTCAAGAATCCAACGTGTCCATACCCTCAGAAGTAGGTCAGGAGGAAATGATGGAAGCAGTGCGGACGATGCTGCTAGGAATCGGAGAAAACCCGGAACGCGAAGGATTGCTAAAAACCCCGAAGCGGGTAGCAGAAGCAATGCGGTTTCTGACCAGTGGCTACAGTCAATCCCTCGAAGAACTCCTCAACGGCGCGATTTTTGACGAAGGTCACAACGAGATGGTGTTGGTGCGAGACATCAGCGTATTCAGTATGTGCGAACACCATATGCTGCCATTTATGGGACGAATTCATGTCGCTTATATTCCCAATCAAAAAGTAGTGGGATTGAGTAAATTAGCTCGAATTGTCGAGATGTACAGCCGACGGTTGCAAGTGCAGGAACGTTTGACTCGCCAAGTTGCTGAAGCAGTTCAGACAATATTGGAACCGAGAGGAGTAGCTGTAGTGATGGAAGCGAGTCATATGTGCATGACGATGCGCGGTGTGCAGAAACCAGGTGCTTGGACAGTGACGAGTGCGATGTTGGGAGTATTTCAAGAAGAACAGAAAACTCGCGAGGAATTCCTGAGTTTAATTCGCCATCAACCGGCATTCTTTTAGTTATGAGTCATTAGTCATTAGTCATTAGTCATTGGTCATTAGTCATTAGTCATTAGTCATTAGTCATGAGTCATTAGTCAATCACTTTTTGGCTGGTGACTAGGGGTCATGCATGGAGTCCAGAAACCGGTTTTTTTTACGAGATACTTCGTTA
>DPLL01000504.1 GCA_003542015.1 Microcoleaceae cyanobacterium UBA9251
TGACAAAATTACTGGGAACCAGTTAAATACGTTGCTTTTCCCACAGTTACAAACTATCAATTTTAAGACTACTTTTTCACCTCATTATTATTACCTTCCCCAACAATCGATCGCATTCCTTCAAGGGTAGCGGGAATGCTGCGCGGATCCATAAACATCACCTTGCTGCTGCCGCTGGTGCCAATTTTCAAGCCCATATCCAAATAGTTTTGAGCTAACAAAAATTGTAAAGCTTCCCGGGCATTGGGGTCAGTTTGCAGAGTTTTACCGATAATTTGCAAGGCCTCAGAAGTAGCTTGAGCTCTCAAAACCTGACTTTGGCGTTCTGCTTGAGCTTTCAGGACGATCGCCTTTTGTTGAGCTTCTGCTTCCAAAATAGTCGCTTTTTGGCGCGCTTCTGCATCCAAAACTTGCGCTTCGGCTTTACCTTTGGCGCTGTTAACCGCTGACTCCCGTTCGCCTTCGGATGTCAGAATTGCCGCCCGTTTACGGCGATCGGCTGCCATCTGCAATTCCATCGATTCCTGTACAGTTTTAGAAGGGATAATATCCCGCAATTCAACCCGCGTCACTTTCACTCCCCAAGGATCGGTAACAATGTCTAAATCTCTCAGCAAGATTTCATTAATTTGAGAACGAGCAGTAAAAGTTTGTTCGAGGTCGAGTTGACCCATTTCGGCGCGAATTTGGGTGAGCACCATATTAACCATTGCTGACTGAAGATTTTCTACCTTATAACAGGCTTTTTCCAAGTCCACAATCCGCCAATAAACGACAGCATCAACGGTGAAGGAAACGTTGTCGCGGGTGATACAAGCTTGGGGGGGAATGTCTAAGACTTTTTCCCGAATTGTTTGCTCGTAAACGACTCGATCGAGAAATGGCATTACAAAATTCAAGCCCGGTTCGAGTTTCTTGCCGCTGTATTTACCTAAAGTTTCTACCAACGCTTGATTTCCCTGATTGATAATCTTGACGGAACCTGCGAGGGCAGAGCCGCCTAATGCTAAAAATACTAACAAAAACAATTGTTCCACGATAGCCTCCTATAATTTTTGACTGTTGACTGTTGACTGNNCAGTTGTCAGTGGGCAGTTGACTGTTGACTGTTGACTGTTGACTGTTGGTTATTTGTGATTGATTATTTATTAGTGCCAATGCCCAATGCCCAATGCCCAATGCCCAATTCCCAATTCCCAATGCCCAATTCCCAATGCCCAATTACCAACTACCAATTACCAATTACTAATTTCGCATTTTTTCAAGAATGCAACAAATTTTCTGGCACTACTATCAAAGTAGTGCCTTTCCGTCCGACTACAATGACGTTTTGGTTGGCGGGGATAGCTGCGTCGCAATCTTCACAGCGAGCTCGCCAAGAATTGCCCTCATAAATCACTCGTCCCGCTTCTCCGGGGGGAATTTCTGTTAATGTTTTGGCTTCTTTGGCATCTTCGATCGCCCTGGCCTTGCCTTTTGGTATCAAACGCCTGGTAGCTAGCACAAAAAAGGTCGAAAATACCAACCACAGGAATATTTGTAAATTAACGTAAGGTAAAGCTAGAGAGATGGCAGCCACGGTGAAGGCGCTTAGTCCCATCATAAAAGCTACAAAAGCAGTGGGGAGAAATAGTTCTGTCAAACAGAGTAAAGCCCCAGCTAGCAGCCAAAGGAGTGTTGGAGTCCAGATCATAAAAAGGATTGGTGATACTATTTTAGATCTTAGATTTGAGATTTGAGAATTGCGACAAACTGGCTAGGTAAAGGTTTGTGACAAGTCTGCCCGATCGCGATTTTTCACGCGATCGGTGTCAGCTTGATGTCGCCGCGATCGGACTCAGGGTTAGTTAGCGAAGCCCTCGAACAGGATAGCCCTCAACACAAGAGTTTTCGTAACTTAGATTACAGTTTGAGCCGCTCGACATTGGCGGCAACTACAATTTCTAGGAGTTAAGAAAGTGATAGGGGCTAAAATCAGTTTATTCTCGCCCTCATGAATTTGGGCTAGCGAGTTATAGATCTTCAGAATGTTTTTACACAAAAAATCCCTATGATCAACAGTTTCTCCCAACCCATTTATTGCCAGAATCCTAGCTGTCCCGAACCCCGCAATACCTTTGGCAGCCAGCACTGTGCAGCTTGCGAAACCGAGTTGATTTATCGATATTTGTGGGTGGTAGAGCCTTCTGTTGAGGAGATACCGGCGGGTACAGTCATCGCCGATCGCTACTTTGTGATTGCGCCCCAAATCTGGCTAGAGAGCCGTCCAGATTTGCTTCCGATCGCCCCAGAAGAACTGCCGGATGCGATCGCGCCTTACCTTCACTTATACCCCCAACGGCTGCATACGCCTGAAGTATACGGTTTTTGTCCACTGGGGGAAGCAGCGGAAACGGCGATCGCCCTATTGTTAGAAAATGTGCCGATCGACACTTACGGTGGCTTGTATCCTTCTATTTTAGAAGCTTGGTCTCAGACAACCGCCGTGCGCCAAGTTTACTGGTTGTGGCAAATGCTCCAATTGTGGACACCACTATCGGAACAGGGAGTAGCTTCGAGTTTGCTAGTCCCAGAAAATTTGCGAGTGGAAGGTTCGCGGGTGCGACTGCTGCAACTATACAAGGGCAATTATCAGCCGACGCTACGGGATTTGGGAGATGTGTGGTCTGGTTTGGTGGAATCGGCTCGGCCCCAGGTACAGTCTAGACTCGGAGAGATTTGTCTGTTTCTGCGCCGCAGCAGCATGAATTTGGAGGCGATCGCCCTCGAACTCAACGAGTTACTGTTAGAACAAGCAGCTCAATTACCTTTGGATTTAGATGTATTTGGCCTGACGGATATCGGCCCTCAACGCTCCCATAATGAAGACAGTTGCTATCCGACGACCGCCGATTTGAAATCTATCAAAACAGCGGGTAACGACAAACTAATTCCTTATTTAACCATAGTTTGTGACGGGGTTGGAGGCCACGAAGGGGGAGAAATTGCAAGTCAACTAGCCGTCCAGTCTCTGAAAGCTTTGATTCAAAATTTCCTCGCAGAAATCGCTGAACAAGATGAATTGATGACGCCAGCAATGGTAATTAAGCAACTCGAAGAGATTGTGAGAGTTGTGAATAATGTGATTTCCGCTCAGAATAACGAGCAGGGAAAAGAGTTACGAGAGCGGATGGGAACAACTTTGGTGATGGCTCTCCAGTTACCTCAAAAGGTAAAAGTTGTTTCCGAGGATTTGCTCCTGAATAACAGCCACGAACTTTATTTAGTTAATGTCGGAGACAGCCGCGCTTATTGGATATCCGAAAATTCTTGCCAGCGGCTGACAGTCGATGATGACGTAGCATCCAGAGAAGTACGACTCGGACACAGTTTGTACTGGGAAGCCCAAAACCGAAACGATGCAGGAGCTCTGACTCAAGCTTTGGGCACGCGAGACGGCGATTTCCTACACCCGACGATTCAGCGATTTATGATCGAAGACGAAGGCTTATTGCTCCTGTGTTCAGACGGTTTGAGCGACAACAACTGGGTTGAGCAATCTTGGGCAAGTTACGGCCCTGCGGTACTCAAAGGCGAGATGTCTTTAGAGGCGGCAGTTCAGTCTTTGATTCAGCTAGCCAACGAGAAAAACGGTTACGACAACACCTCTGTAGTTGCGACTCACTGTCGAATGTCACCAGAGAGATTGGTACTATTTGACCCAAAATCAGTATCAGCACCTGTGTCAGCACCGAGGTTAGCGTCGATATCACTGCCCATGTCAGGGCCCATGTCAGCCAGCATTCCAGAGTCTCAACTGTCAGAATCTTCCAAACAGTTGCTCTACCCGGAAACCAACACTCCCCAGCAACCAGCTCAAAAACAGCAGCGGTTAAAGCTTTTACTATCGGTGTTAGGGGTGTTGGGGCTGATGTTAGCCGGCCTTGCTTTAGGTTTGTGGGTACGCAACCGCCCAACCCCAGAGCCAGTACCGGAGCAACTTCCGCCACCGCCTGAAAGTCCCGCCCCAAATCCACAGCAGAGCCCATCGCCCACAGCCGAAAGTCCAAAGTCGTCGCCATCGCCGACTACGGAAACTCCCCCACCTTAAAAGTGCTCGTCCCCAAGCTCTACCAGGGGACGCATTACCGGAGGCAGAGCCTCCTGTTTGTCTCCCCAATCGACGAGGCAGAGCCTCTGGATATAGGTTCCCAGGCTCTTCCTAGGAACCAGCTAAATTGCATTTTCCAACTTCGGTCTTCCTGACATCCGTTACATCCGTTACAAAATCCGTTGCCGAACTTCCTTCGGCTATAGCGCGTCGCGCGATCACCCCGGTCTTTCCCGCAGGGTATGAAACGCAGTTGCAGCCTGATAGCTGCCAGTATTCTGTGTTAAACTTGAATTATGCCGAACAAGTGTATCAACTACGTGTTGAACCATTCCTAGAACGGTGAAACTCCAGCCAGTAAGACACCCTCAGCGAAAACGCCTGAGAAAGACTAAGGAACAGGCAAGCAACGCAGGATGGTGAGCGTACCGAACTGGCTTAGTGCTGAAAAGTGCGAACGGAAGCATAAACCAAAAGTAAGCGTAATTGCAACACCGAAAGGTAGTTGTTTTGAACGTCTAGAGGTGTCTTGACAGCGCCTTTAAGAACAATCACAAGGCTGTTTCTTAAGAATCTCCGTACCTTTAGGGCGGAGAGTGTCAAAAAATACAGATACTTTCCGGCGGCACAGCGACAAGAACGCTGTCGCCGACTCTGTGCCGCTGCAAGTCATCTCTGTGCAAATTTTGTCGGCGAATTGCGATCGAACTTTTAGCAGTCAATCGCACAATATACCGCGTGTCAGTACCAATATAAATTGCCTCTTCAACAGTTCCCGGCCAACTATACTCAGCCTCATAATTAGCCGGATAAATAGCCGCTTTTTCTGGCCGCAACACCAAGGTGACAACTTTCCCCGCCGGCATATCTTCTGCTGTCGCCACTAACACAGACAACTGTTGATCAACTAACACTACTACTTTACCATTTTGCTTTTCCACTACTCGCCCGCTTAAGAAATTGCTATCACCGATAAAATCAGCAACAAACCGCGTTTTCGGATATTCATAAATATCGATCGGCGTTCCCACTTGTTGCAATTTTCCTCCCTCCATCACAGCAATTCTGTCCGACATAGTTAATGCTTCTTCTTGATCGTGAGTTACATAAATAAACGTAATTCCCAATTGTCGCTGCATTTTTTTTAATTCTAATTGCATCTCCTTTCGCAATTTTAAATCAAGGGCTCCTAGCGGTTCATCCAACAGCAAAACAGACGGCTGCTTCACTAATGCTCTGGCTAGGGCTACTCGCTGCTGCTGTCCTCCTGAGAGTTGGCGCGGATAGCGTTTCTCTACATCCGTTAACTGGACTAACTTTAAAGTTTGAGAAACGCGATCGCGAATTTGTTGTGCGGGAAAATTCTCCATTTCCAACCCAAAAGCAACATTTTGTGCTACTGTCATATGCGGAAACAAAGCATAATTTTGAAATACTGTATTCACTGGGCGGTGAAATGGCAGCCGATTTTGCATCGGTTGATTGTGAATATAAATTTCCCCCACTGTGGGCATTTCAAATCCCGCAATCATTCGCAAAGTTGTAGTTTTCCCACAGCCTGAAGGGCCAAGCAAAGAAAAGAATTCTTTGTCATAAATTTGCAAGTTGATATTGTCTACAGCCAAAAAATCTTGACTGCGGGCACTTTTAAATAATTTGGAAACGTTTAAGACTTCTACTGCGTGCATTGTGTTGACAGTTATGAGTGAGCTATAATTGTAGGGTGCGGAGCGCGATTAGCCGATCGTTTATGGCTCAAATAAGGCTCTGCTGACGCACCCTACAAATTATGTGTTTTCTATCTATTTCCCAGCGCCTGCTTTAACTTCCGTCCAAGCTCGATCGTACAATGCAGTTGCTTTCCCAACATCCTGCAAGAATTTCATTTTGCCAAACACCTCAGCCGGCGGATAAATTTGAGGATTGGTCAAATCTTTCGGGTCAATTAAACCTTGAACTATCGCCGCTTTGTTCGGCGAACCATAGTGGGTAAAATTGGAAATTTGCGCCCCAACTTCTGGCTGCAAAACAAAGTTAATAAATTTCTCAGCCAACTCTTTATGAGGTGCACCTTTGGGAATTGCCATGTTGTCAGAAAAGACAATAGTTCCTTCTTTCGGAATAGCATAGCGGAGATTAGGATTCTCTTTCATAACTTGGAAAATATCGCCACTCCATTCCATTGTCACATTAACTTCTCCTTGATCGAGCAGAGCTTGACCAGTGTCAGGGACAAAAGCTGCAATGATATTATTACTTTTAATCAACAAGTCTCGCGCTTTGTTAATCTCTTCAGGATTAGTTGTATTTGGATCAAAACCTAAATACATCAATACGGCTGAAAAAGTGTATCTGGCATCATCTTGCCATGCTATTTTTCCAGTATATTTCGGGTCAAACATCGCCGCCCAACTATTAATTTCCCCCTTGGTTGCTTTCAAATTGTAACCAATTCCCATTGTTCCCCACTGATAGGGCAAGGAATATTTATTACCTGGATCAAATGTTTGGCTTGTAAAGTTTGAATCGAGGTTTTTTTGGTTAGGAATGTTCAGCAAATTTAGCGGTTCAAGGATATTTTCAGATGCCATAATCCTCACCATGTAATCGGCGGGAAATATCACATCATAACCGGGATTTCCCTGTTTTATTTTCGCGTATAGTGCATCGCTATTCTCGAAAGTGTCATATTGAATTTTGACATTATTCTCTTTCTCAAATTGAGCTATAGCTTCCGGGGCGATATAACTTGAATAGTTGTAAATGCTGAGCACTTGCTGCTGGTTGCCACCTGTGCGGCTACAGCCGAAAGGCAGCATTGCACTNNAGCAACAAAGAAGCCAACAACATCAAAGTTGAGATGGCATTAATCGCTGGTGTCACAGCAAATTTGATCATGCCATAAACAAATAGTGGCAAGGTCATTGAACCGACGCCCGTGGTAAAGAATGTCACGACAAAATCGTCAAGAGACAGAGTAAAAGCTAGCAGTGCGGCGCTGAAAATTCCAGGCAAAATTAGAGGGAAGGTGATCCGCCAAAAAGTCCGCCATTCGTTAGCGCCCAAGTCAAAAGCTGCTTGTTCTAGTGTCGGATCGAGTTCTGCCAAACGCGCCCTGACAGTAATAGTAACAAAGGAAATATTAAAGGCTACGTGACCAATAATTACTGTTGGTAAGCCGAGATTAAGGCGAATACCAGTGATATTTTCAACGATGCGAAATACTAGGGTAAAAAAAACTAGCAGCGAAATGCCGATCGTAATTTCTGGCATAATAATCGGCAAAAATAGTAAAGCTTCTACTGCTTTGCGTCCGGGAAAATGAAAGCGTTCTAGGGCTAGGGCGATCATTGTACCGAAAATTGTTGCTAGCAGGGTAGAAATAGTTGCAATTAGCAAACTGTTGTTGAGGGCTGTCCAGATTCCAGCACTGCTACTGCTAGCCATTAAGGCTGTTGTTCCGACTCCGAGTGTGCCGGCATCGCTGAATAAGCTGCGATACCAATCGAGGGTAAAACCTCGCCAAACGGCGTTAAATCTAGAGGCGTTGAAAGAGTAAATAATTAAGATCAGAATTGGCAGGTAGAGGAAGGCAAATGCTAGTGCAGCTTGTATCCAAAGCCACCTTTTGCCGATCGCACGAACGAGTAAATCTAGTTTAGTCATTGGTCAGCAGCCATTAGTCATCAGTCATTTGTGCATCTTACCCTAAATTTAGCTCTGTCAAGGTGATAAGATAAAATTAGACATTACTCCAGGGGAATACCCATGAACAGTCAAGAAAAAGCGGCTGGTTGGATCGATAACTTGGATCGCCTCGTCAGAGTTCGCAACGAGATAGCAGCTTTGTTGGAGGCGATCGCCCAAAATCTCACCCAAGCTGAATCGCAAGCAGAAAATACATCGGGACAACTAGGACTTTCTCAAGAGATTGAACGTCTGATCCAGCAAAGCGAAAATTTGCGCCAAGGAGTCTTTCGGTTTTTAGTATTAGGAGATATGAAGCGGGGAAAAAGTACATTTCTCAATGCTTTGTTAGGGCAGAATTTACTTCCCAGCGATGTCACTCCCTGTACTGCTTTGTTAACGGTGCTGAAATACGGTACTGCAGAGAAAGTGACGATTTACTATAACGATCGCAAACAACCAGAGTCAATAGATTTTCAGCAGTTTAAGCAGCGCTATACAATCGATCCAGAAGAAGCAAAAATTATCGATCGGGGCAAACAGCTAGCTTTTCCAGATATCAGTCATGCGGTGGTAGAACATCCGCTACCGCTGCTAGCCAAAGGTATCGAATTTGTGGACAGTCCGGGACTGAATGATACGGAAGCGCGAAACCAGCTTACTCTCGACTATATCTACAACTGTCACGCCATACTTTTTGTGTTGAGTGCGTCTCAACCTTGCACGTTGGAGGAACGCCGCTATCTCCAGAATTACCTCAAAGACCGAGGTTTAACTATCTTTTTCCTAGTCAATTCTTGGGATATAATTCGAGATGGAATTGTCGATCCAGATGACACTGAGGCCCTGCAAGTAGCCGAGGATAAACTGCGTCGAGTTTTCCAAACTAATCTGACTGAATATTGTCAGGATCGGGGTCGGGATATTTATCAGCAGCGAGTATTTGAGATTTCTGCTCTCAAGGCCTTGCGTACTCGTTTGAAAAACTCAGAAGCTACTTTGGAAGGTACTGGCTTTGTGGAGTTTCTTGCCGCTCTCAATCATTTTTTGACTGGGGAACGAGCTGCTGCTGAACACGAACAAGCAAGAGCGATCGCGCTGCAAGCTTGCAATCGCTTTCAAGGAGCCATCTCCCGCCGCATTCCTTTGTTAGAAGAAACTGTCGAGCAATTGAAACAGAAAATTGATTCAGTTCAGTCGGACTTCGCCAATTTGTCTGAAATTAGCAATCAATTCCAGCAAGAAATTAGAACAGTCCGCGAGGGAACTTCCCAGGAAATATCCGATTCTTTCCGTACCTATATCCTGGATTTAGAGAACAGGTTTGAACAGGATTTTTTAAGCACTCAGCCCGATTTAGATTTCATGCAATTTCTCGACAAAAACAACCGGGCAATGTTCTATACCTCATTCAAACGCGCTTTCGAGCGATATATGAATGATCGCCTCACCGCTTGGGAATTCATTGCCAAACAGAAAATAGCTTCTGCTTTCTCTGAACTGGAGGAAAAAGCAGTCGATTGCCGAATTGAATACGAACGAGTAGTAGAAGCTATTAATAAGAAGCTTTTAGGCTACCGTTTCTACGCCGTCGGACATAGCTACAAGCCAGAAGAAAGCTCGACTTGGGCTGAGGTGGCAATAGATATGTTTTCATCCATTCCCGACAACCTCAACAGAGGTATCCATTCTTTCAATATGTTTTGGCAGAGTGTCTTGGCTTGTGTCATGGTAACGCTTGTGCTAAATATTATCGGTGTAGTTTTTGCCTCTTTAACTCTTTCTGTTTTGGGTGGAATTCTGGTATTTACAGGTGTTGTAGCATTGCAAGCGGAGTATGTTCGCCAACAGTTCATTTCTGCAACTAAGAAAGAGTTTGTCAAATGTCTGCCGCAAATTGCTGAAGAACAATCGCAATATATTTGTGAAGCAGTCAGGAAATGTTTTGCTACTTACGAAGAACAGGTGCGTGATCGCGTGAATGCTGACATCAATTCTCGCAAAGCCGAGTTAGATAGTTTGCTCGCTCAAAAACAATCCCGAGAAATTGACATCCAAGCTGAAACTAAACGTCTGAAAGACTTGGAAGCCGCTCTCTTGTCTCAATTGCAGCAAATTGAGTTGGTAGGTGGATTTCTTTAGCTAAAATCCAAGTAAGGTGCCCCTTTCGCACCTTACTATTCGGTTTCATCAGACACGCGAAAATAAATTAAAACTGGGATTAATACTATTACCGTCAACAGCATAGAAAGCGCCGAACCAAAAGGCCAATCGCGGGCTTTGAGAAACTGATTTTGAATCACATTCCCTACCATAATTGTTTTAGAACCGCCCAATATATCCGGTGTAATGAAAGCACCGACTGCGGGAACAAAAACCAGTATTGAGCCTGCAACAATGCCGCGAGTTGTCAAAGGTAAAAATACGCGCCAGAAAGTGCGGATGTCGTTTGCCCCTAAATCTTGAGCGGCTTCTACTAATGAAAAATTGAAGCGTTCTATGCTAGAATATAAGGGCAGAACCATGAAAGGTAAATAACCGTAAATTAGACCGATCGCCACAGCGAAAGGTGTAAACAGCAAGTTTAATGGTTCATTAATAATTTGCAGGCTTTGCAAGGCTGTGTTAATGACTCCTTCGCTACGCAGTAGGATAATCCAGGCGTAGGTTCTCACTAAAAAATTAGTCCAAAATGGAATAATTACTAACAATAACAAGGCATTTCGCCAGCGGGGAGAACGGGTGGCGATGAAAAATGCTAGGGGATAGCCGACTAACAAGCAAGCAGCAGTTGTCAGGAAAGCCAGCCAGAGCGATCGCCAAATTACCCCTAAGAAAAGTCCGCTGAACAAACGCTCGTAGTTACTGAGTGTAAAGATCCAAGTGATACCACCATAAGTACCGCGTTCTAAGAAACTGTACAAAAGTACAATTAACACTGGCAAAATGAAGAAAATTATCAGCCATGCGGTGGCGGGCAATAATAGCAGCAACAGGTTAGTTTGTTGACGTGTTTTGATGGTCATTATTCAGTCAGGGCAACTTGAGCGCACAATGCCAAACATTTTATACCAAATTGGTCGAATTTACCCTTTAATTATTCTAGTCTTTCTCAGCTAGGACTTGAGAAAATTAGTTGTTAGTATTTTTTCAAATAACAAATAACAAATAAC
>DPLL01000401.1 GCA_003542015.1 Microcoleaceae cyanobacterium UBA9251
CCAATAACTAATGACCAATGACCAATGACCAATGACCAATGACCAATGACTATCTCCCCGTCAGCGTATCCGCATAAGGATCGGGCAAAGCTTGCTGCACCTCCAAAAGCGACAAAGCATCCCCAGTCAACTGTTTGCTATTCAAATTTTTTTTTAGCCTATCCCCCTTGCGATCGTGATCTTGCAAATGCGATAATTCCTCTTGATAAACAGCAACAATTCGCGCCAAACTCCCCGCCAAATCATCCCAATTATCATCGGGTCCCAACTTCTCAGAAATCCCCTCAAAGAACTCTCCCGCTTGTCTCTTTTGAACATAAGCTTTCAAGAGCTTTCCCGACTTTTGCAAAACCGCCTGATAAATGTCCCCATCAGACCACCAAAGTCCCTGTTGACTCAGCAGCCAAGTCAAAATATACTCGCGAGCGTGTTGCTCCTTCACCCAGGCCGCGAGATACTGTAAATCTTCCATAGTATAGTCTCCTAACTTTTCTCCAAAATTTCGGCTAGTTTGTATCTATCGTTACTGCGATCGACTCAATATCTGCCTTATTATCACCCGCCACTCTCTTTAAGATCCCTTAAATCTTAAAAAAACCCTAGTGATTCACCAAACATCAATTTTTAGCATATAAATACACTTAAACCTCCTAGGTCTACTCTCTGACATTTCAGCCAGAGGAAAGCGCTACACCCCGCCTCGCTTTCCTCTCTCGCAAATCTATCAACAAGCGGGAACAACCAGCGGGTTATTAGCATGACAAAGCAAAATTTTGGTTTAATCGGTTTAGCCGTAATGGGCGAAAACCTAGCGCTGAACGTCGAAAGCAGAGGTTTCTCCGTAGCTGTGTACAACCGTACCACAGCCAAAACCGACGAGTTCATGGCAAAACGCGCCCAGGGGAAAAACATTGTAGCCACGAAGACTCTAACAGAATTCGTCGAAGCTCTAGAACGCCCCCGCAGAATCTTAGTTATGGTACAAGCTGGCAAAGCCGTAGATGCGGTAATTGACCAGCTAAAACCGATGCTAGACCCCGACGACATGATTATTGACGGCGGCAACTCGCTCTACGACGACACCGAACGCCGCACCAAAGACTTAGAATCGATCGGACTGGGATTTGTCGGCATGGGAATCAGCGGCGGCGAAGAAGGCGCGCTGAATGGTGCTAGCATGATGCCCGGTGGCACGCGAGCAGCTTACAAGGAATTGGAGCCGATTCTGACTAAAATTGCGGCTCAAGTAGATGACGGCCCCTGCGTCACATTCATCGGCCCTGGTGGCGCTGGTCACTACGTGAAGATGGTTCACAACGGCATTGAGTACGGTGATATGCAGCTCATTGCTGAAGCCTACGATTTGCTCAAAAACGTTGGGGGACTTGACGGCAAGCAGTTGCAGGAAGTTTTTGCCGAATGGAATACCACCGACGAACTCAACTCGTTTTTGATTGAAATTACGGCTAATATTTTCAAGTACATTGACCCGGAAACTAAGGAGCCCTTAGTTGAGGTGATTATGGACGCAGCGGGCCAAAAAGGTACCGGCCGCTGGACTGTAATGAGTGCTTTGGAATTGGGGGTGAGCATTCCGACAATTATTGCTGCTGTGAATGCCAGAATCATGTCTTCTTATAAGGCTGAGCGCGTCAAAGCTTCCCAAGAACTAACTGGGCCTAGCGGCAAGTATGAGGGCGATACTAAGCAGTTTGTGAACAAAGTCCGGGATGCTCTTTACTGCTCGAAGATTTGTTCTTACGCCCAGGGAATGGCACTTTTGAGCGCGGCTTCAAAGTCGTATAATTACGACCTTGATTTGAGCGAAATTTCTCGAATTTGGAAGGGCGGCTGTATTATTCGGGCTGGCTTTTTGGACAAGATTAAAACAGCTTTCAAGGACGATCCTGCGTTGCCGAATTTGCTGTTAGCGCCGGAGTTTAAGCAGAGTATTCTCGATCGCCAATCAGCTTGGCGGGACGTGTTAGCTACTGCTTGCAAACTGGGGATTGCAGTACCGGCTTTTAGCGCATCGCTGGACTATTTTGATAGCTATCGGCGCGACAGATTGCCGCAAAATCTGACGCAAGCTCAGCGGGATTATTTCGGGGCTCACACCTATGAGCGCACGGACAAACCGCGCGGCGAATTCTTCCACACAGAGTGGATTCAGGCTGCTGAATAGTCGGTGAAAACGGGTTAATTAATTCTTGTAGGGTGCGTTTCGGCGCACCTTACTAATTTTTGTAGGGTGCGTTTCGGCGCACCTTACGAATTGATCTGGGGTTGCAAATTGTTTTGACGTTTGTTTTCGAGATAGGTTTTAATGTATTGATCGTTAAAGAGCGATCGGGCGATCGTGAGTGCTTCTTGTCTTTCTGCGTCTGTCATGTAATCATCGCCTTTTAAACCTGATGGCGGGTGTCGAGGATCGCCACCTGCATCGAGGAATCGTTGACGTGCGATCGCCATTAATTCTCCTAATCTGCGGTCTTGCTCTCTTCTGATATCATGGGGTTTCATCTTGATAGTCTCTTAAGCTCTCAAAGATGGCTCTTACTGCTCTTGCTGTTTCGCCCGTGCCTGCTTCTGCTTCTCTTGTCGCTTCGCCAAATACCAACCAATCAAACCAGAGAGAGAACCCGACCCTACTATCAGGGGAATCAGCTCTTTCCAGTTAATCATAATAAATCCAGAGATTGTGTAACCCCAGTTCACTTTAACTTCCCGTTGGTCTTGGAAAACGATGGTTTTAATGGTTCGTGTTTTTGACCCAGGCAAGTTCAAGTTAAGCGTTGCCAAAATCGTCATTTGATGATTTCCTGGCTCAATGGGGGTGACTTGCCAAACCCACTTGCCCGGTAACTTAGATGTGACTAACTGTTCGCCAACTTCCTGTTTAAAAACTTTAAATTTTTGGGGATTCACAATCAGATCCATATTCATGCCCATCGGGTCAAAGCGAACGCCCGATTTGATATTGACTTGACCGCGCCCTTGAATTTCGTTTTTGATTTCTTGGGTAATTTGCGGAGCAATTCCGGCTTCGATCATCTCTTCTACTCCTACCTTCATCTCATTGGGAACGTTGTGATAAACTTGCCCCACTGGAAGTTTCTCTAGAGCGGTGTTAATAACTGCTTCTGAGGGGTTAGGAGCCGGTCTGGATCGGGCATAGTAATGTTTTTGTGGAGCTTTGGCAGAAGGAACAGGTGAAGCTGTTGGGGATTCCGCTGTAGTAGCAACCGACTTGTCAGATGTGACTAGAGATTTCGGATAGAAAAAGAACAGATGCACCGCAACCGAGGCACTCGCCGCCAGGACTCCGAGTAAGAAAAAAGTAACAGGCAAACGCATCTTCATAAAATACCCTATTGCATCAGAGGTTTATAGTTAAAACTTCCCCCGTTGTCGGTGGAATTCCGGGGAAAATACTGAAATTTTTATCTCCGGGTTGCAAAGTGTTGGCTCAATGGGTTCTATACTCCTGGGGTGCAGTCTCCTACGTTATTTTGCGACACTGGCAGTCACAATTATTACAGCTTGCTTACTTCTTTAATCTCACTAATGAATCATGCTACAAATTTCTAATACAGTGTTCCTGGACGATCGCGAAATCGAGATTAGTGCAATTCGCTCTCAAGGCGCAGGAGGCCAAAACGTGAATAAAGTGGCAACCGCCATTCACTTACGCTTTGATATCCCAGCTTCTTCATTACCCGATCGCTACAAAGAGCGCTTATTGCAAATCAACGACAACCGCATTACCCAGGAAGGTGTTATTGTGATTAAAGCACAGGAACACCGCAGCCAAGAACAGAACCGGGAAGAAGCATTAAGACGACTGCAAGAATTGATTAAAAGTGCGATCGCCATACCAAAAAGGCGCAAACCTAGCAAAGCGACTCGCAGCTCTCACCGCAAGCGTCTCGACAGCAAAACCAAGCGAGGGCAGATTAAAGCTATGAGAGGGAAAGTCATCGACTGATCGCTCGGACTAATTCCTATTGAAATTATGATCTAATTGTAGCTGAGTATTGTTAGTTTGAGTCAACAGCAATGACAACTACTGCAAGTAACGAGCCGACGCTAGCTGATGTTATTGAAAAGCTAGACAGACTAGCGACTAAAGTCGAGAAATTATCAACTGATGTTGAGAAAACCAATGACCAAACCGACAGATTCAATGACAAGTTCGATCGCTCCCAGAAAGCTACCCAATGGGTTGTACAACTTGCCTTCACTCTGATTGCAAGTGCCACTATCACGGTGATTATCACTTCGGTTTTCCACAAGTAATACCAATTTCAAAAAAGAATCCAACACCCTTGTCGATGCCCCCTAAATCCCCCTTAAACAGGGGGGCTAGGGCAGGGCGGTTTCATTCTCCAAAAAACGAGGGCTTTGTAGGGGTAGTGCGACCCCTACTCCCCGTGCCTACCCCCCCACCGACAATTTTCCGTCATTTCAGGCATTGGGGCAACCACGGGGGGATTGCCCCTACAAAGAATGAAACAGCCCTGGGGGCTAGGGGGTATCTCCGGGGAAAGAAAACACGCCCAAGGGCGGGATAGACAAGGGCGTTGCATAACTTTTGAGAAGTGGTATTAGTTGTCCTTGGGCTGCTGCTTTCGGGGTAAGTCGTCGGGAATTTTAGTCACGTCTAGCCCTAACAGCCGAAACATATTTTTTAGAGAAATCTGGTACAGTTTAGCGATAGCAAGTATGTTTTCAGCATTAGGTAGAGCCTTCCCAGATTCCCAGTCAGCTTGTCTGCGCTCGGAAATTCCGATTTTTTCTTTAACTTGAGGGCGTGTTAGTCCGGCTTGTTCTCTGAGTAGTCTCAATGGAGATTTCTTTTTTTCTGGCAAATCTTCTTCTATCATAGGACGAAATATTAAAGACGCAAACGTCTTGACAAAGCCGTGAATAAGACGTAAACTTGATGTTCGTCGGCACTATCCAGGTGGTTCTACCAGCCTCCCAGGTGAAAATGCAGGTTTGTTTCACCCCTTATTTGTAGTTTCCATCTATTAGGGCTACATATCATTGGGTATTTTCCGGTTTTTAGTGCATTCCTCAAGTCCGTTTCCTGAAAGTTGTCAGTCCCGATTTGGTGGGCCTAAGTTGTTAGGTAAATCCTTCAGCGTTTTTCCTAGAGCTTCGCAAAGGGCTTTCATTTGAGCAATTGTTAGTTCGGGTTCGTCTATCCCCCGTTCCCAGTTGCTGATTGCTTGCTGAGTTAGGGTTTTTGCGCCCGTTTTGTCGGGAATTTGCTTGGCTAAAGCCGATTGTGACAAACCAGCAGCCACCCGCAAAATTTGCAGTGCTGGCATATCTTTGGGCTCTTGAGCTTGTTTCTTTTTAGACATATCATAGCAAAATCACAATCAAACTTGTTGACAAATCCCTGCTTGACAAGTATGCTTTTGCCTATAAGACAGCTAAAAGGTGGCTTGTTTAGCCATATTACTAAATGAGCAAGGATGTGGTGCTGCGTAAAAGGTCGATCGACCTTACAGCCCAAGTCAACATTGTATCAAAGTATTAAACATCAAGAGCAAGACTTTTTTTGTACTTGGCGATCGTACTACTTCTGTGATATCGTTTCCTTCCTCGAACTATTCGCGATTATGCCCACATCCATTGACAACTTCTATGTAGGCGATGTCGCCTTCAACTTTCACTTTGCAGGCCCGCTTCTAGACTTTGAAGAAGAAATCCAGAGTCAATCACCCTTTCACGATTTAGACTACCTGACTGGGGAAATTAAAAGGGGATTCCTAGACTATGTGCGTCAAGGAATCATGCTAGACGCGATCCGAAGACTGCGATTGTACAAAAACCAGTTCAAAACCTTTAAAAAATACTGCGAACAAGCATTAGGTAGACAGTATTTTTACTGTACGCAAATTATCAAAGCTGCTGGCATTTGCCTGCGCTTAATTAAAGCCGGATTTGAGATTTTGCCGAGCTGCGTTGCTCAGGTTGTCCCTTTGTTTAAACACGCAATAATTAACAAGTACGGCGAATGTCCTTTGGAGGAAAAGTGGCAAGAAGTTGTGGATGTAGTGCCAAAAGAAAGGATTACCGCAGTAACAATTAGCGAAACTGTTGACAACAATCCCGAACTCCGGCTCAAACAAATTCGGATTAAAATCGACACCTACGACATTTTAGCTAAAAAAGCAGCCGCAGCGGGAATGTCAATTTCGGAACTTTTAGCCCGGTTGGTTGACGAATACAATCCCAGAAATTTAGAGCAACCAGCAGAACATACTCCCGAACAAGAGGAGATTTTAGACCAATTAGACGAGGAGTTTAAGAAGCCTGCAACGGAACAGGCATCAAGTTCTGCTAAAGGCAATAAATCTAAAGGTTTTGGAGTCCAAGTCAAACCGAAAAGTTCTCAAGTCAAAGTCAAACCGAAAAGTTCTCAAGGCGAAGTTAAACCGAAAAGTTCTCAAGGCGAAGTTAAACCGAAAAGCAGACAAACTGAAATCCCAGTAGGTAAACAGTCGAATTCATGGGATGAGAAAAGTTATGAAATCATCAGCTCAAAATCCAATACTGGGCCAAATCAACTTCCTGGAAGCTCACTTACACGAGATTCTCTGCCACCTAATTAAAACTGGATTAGTGCACTTACTGTTTTTTGGGGGGGTTCAATTCCCTGCATTTAACCAAGGCTTGCTCGTAAGCAATTTGGTAATTTTTTCCACCTAACATTAAGTCTCCATAATACTCATAAGGTTGGTCGCCATAAACCGGCAGAGGGTCGTCTTCTGGATAATCTTCTTTTGATTCTTCTAGGATGGCTTTGAGTTGCTTGACACTTAAGCTCTGTGCCCGAAAGTAGTGAAGGTGTTGAGCTTCCAGGCCGAGGTGGGGGAAGGTTGGGTCAACAATCCGCTCCGAGAGTTCGATCCAACTATACTCGATCGGCTTGTAGGGTGCACCTGGAGTGACCAAAAAGCCTTGGACGTAGAGTGCCCCCTCCATCGCTAAGGCGGCCTTACAAGCGTTGTCAAAGCAGTTTTTAGCTTTGCTTTTGATCTGGGTGGCTATTTCCAGAGAAAGCGCCTCATCTAACAGTTCGGTGATCATGTTTTTTCTTTCCTCGTGTGGGACGGGAGTTGTCGTAGCAATCCCTTTTTTATAGCTGGATTGTAGCAAGTAATAGCTGTCATATCAAATCCTCTCTTCATCGGAATAGTAAATTTGAGTTAACTGTTAACTGTCAACTGTCAACTGTCAACTGTCAACTGTCAACCGTCAACTGTCAACCGTCAACCGTCAACAATCATCTCTGAGTACAACCGGAATTGATGTCATTTGCACTTGTGAGGCCGAGGGGTAATTTACGTCCTGGACAAAACCCTTCACTTCAGTTTACGGTGCTGTGCAATCCCGGCGCTTTGGGCGCTCAGTTGCTAGACCAACCAAAATCCAGGACTTACGCACAGCCTCTATCTGTAGCGTGTGTTAGCGCAGCGTAACGCACTATCAACACTACTGGGAGTTTTTGTGCTTAATTTCTGAAACGTTAAGAAAAAATATTAAGCAGTATAGCATTTGCGATCGTCAGTTGCTGTAGGATAGCCAATCAGCGATCGTTCTCATCCAGCCTGCGATCGACTTGCAATATTAGGAGCACGGGTTAAACGATAGCTGGTCGTCTTCCCGATCGTATTTCTGGTTGATAGCCTTCTCAGAGCAACCAGTATTGTGAGGGTTCATCAAATGGTGAGTTTGGGATTGGTTCATTAACTTCCTAGGGCCTTCGTAGTTAATATAGCAGTTCTCAATCTTGGTGAGGTATGCCCTAGGGGAAATAATTACGAATTACGAGTTACGATTTGACTTTGTGAAGTGCTAAATTCGGAATTCGTAATTGATTAATTCGTAATTGATTATGCCCTATATCAAGCCTGCACCGCACTGTTACCGAGAAAGGCTATAAGTACCTGTTAAAGCCCTCTGAATGCTATCCCATGCGCTTGTTGTAAGTAGACGTAAATAAATCTGGCTATTTACAATCATTAAAACCCCCTGCAATCAGACTTTGTTGCCAATTTGGCAGAAATTTACAATAATTTACATAACCGCTTTGAATTAGGCGATCGTACTGATAGTGTCCCTTGCGCCATTTGAGAAACCGGGTTTCTTAACCAATCTCTCTGTTGGAAAGGAAAACTATAACAGAAACCCGGTTTCTGGGGGGATGGGTGCAGGCGGCGCGGGTGGTGATGACTTATCAGGTGAATGTCACCGAAATCGGCTTGATTGGCGCCGATGGGTATAATGGGAGCGCGATCGTGTTATTTAATAACTCGTCAATTAATTTGTGTAAAAAAGAATCTACATTTTGAAAACCATGTTAGCATGAAAATAAAAAAACTATATTTGGGAGAAAAAATAAAATGATTATTAGTGCCAGCAGACGTACAGATATTCCAGCATTTTACCATAAATGGTTTATTAATCGCATTCGAGCAGGTTACTGCGTAGTGCCAAATCCATTTAATCGTAATCAACTTTCCCGCATTGATTTGACTCCAAAAAATGTGGAAGTAATTGTTTTTTGGACGCGCAACCCGCAACCTTTATTATCATCATTATCTGAGTTAGATTAACTGGGATATAAATATTATTTTCAGTTCACACTGATGAATAATCAAAGTTTTATAGAGACTAATAAACTGCCTTTGAATTCATCGATCAAGACATTTCAAGAATTAGCTAAATTGATTGGTTACGAAAAAGTCATTTGGCGATACGATCCGATTATTTTTAGCCAAAATAATGCTATAGATATAGATTTTCATCTTCGGCAATACGCTGATATTGCTCGTCAATTATCGGGTTATACTAGCCGATGTGTAATTAGTTTTATGGATCGGTATGCCAAATGTTTCTGTGGTTTTCACACCAAGTAAGCTGGATTCTCCCCACACTAATCAAGCCCATTCCCAGTAGATCACGATGGTTGCAGAAAAGCTAATCTCTGAATTAAGAAAGAATTCTAGAAATTTGGGCTACTGCTGAACTTTGTGAAACATCCCCAACATGATTTCGCCTATCGAATCACACAAGCGGAGGAAATAAGCCCCTCTTTTAATAGAGAGCCATCTTCGCGAACATAGTGCATTTCTCCCTACTCTCCCGATGGAAAATCAGCCAGTTGCTTGGCATCTGCGATCGTGATTTGAGGCTTCCCATCCGCATTCGGTGGATAAAGACTCGGGGTTCCAGAGACATACACATAACCTCGACCAGATTTTGCATAGCGGATTTCAATCAGTCGCAAAATGGTCTGAGATACTGCCGAATTTTTATCTGGAATCCACAGATTAAACTTTTGAAATTTTGACCCAGCATAGATAAGCGCACCATTTCCAGTCCATTGATTAATGCCTGATTGCAAGTCACAGAATACCGTAACTTGGTTGCCATTTTTAGCCGCTTCCACCAAACGGTCATAGTCCAGGCGCACCGATAGCACTCCGGCTTTAATGCCAAAGTAACGGTAGTCCTCTGCCACACTGTCCCGCAGATACCACCAGGGAATTAGTGTCGTATAGTCTCTGCGATTACCGCCCGCATTGGTTGCTGGATTCCAGATAGCCAGCCCTTTGAATTGAGCCTCCACCTCCGCTTCTACAAACTGACGATGATAGAGGCGCGAACGACCGTATTTGACAAAATAAGGACTCCATCCTTCCTGCACAATTCGTACATTAGAATTTTCCTGATCTCCGGCTTTGTAGACATAACAAAGCAACCGCCCATAATTGTCCCGATGTTTAACCAAACAAATCTGAACGGGGTCATTCGTATCAAATTCGAGATTGACTCGGACATCACCGCTAGGTATGCCTTGCTCATTTTACCCGAAATAATTCTGCGCCCATTTCGATGCCAATATACCCGCATTAGTGACAGGTTTATCGCCTCCATGCTGGCTTTCTTCAGTGTCCAGACAAACAAACCGAATGGATTCTTGCTCGTTTTCCAGAAGTACCTTAATTGTGTCACCGTCGATGACTTTGATGAGTTTGAGATTGTTGATGACAGTGCCTTTCATTAGCTTTTCTCCTTGTTCGTGAGTATGGTAATGAGCATCGGTGTCAACTTAAGCCTGAAACCCCTGATAAATCTCGCTTTTAGCCCAGTCTCGATCCCCCTAAATCCCCNNTATTACGTTT
The DNA here is from genome assembly GCA_003542015.1 of Microcoleaceae cyanobacterium UBA9251. Taxonomy (GTDB): domain Bacteria; phylum Cyanobacteriota; class Cyanobacteriia; order Cyanobacteriales; family Microcoleaceae; genus Microcoleus. The sequence continues at coordinate 10,209 of DPLL01000401.1, forward strand.
GACGTTAAGTTGATACTAATAGGTAATGAGGGATTAAAATTGCTTGTATCTGTGGCCAGGTACACAACTTTGACTTGCGTTCAGCACTTAAGGACTTAAACTCCCCGCGTTACCGAAAGGTGTGCTGAATTCCTGAAAATTAGGTTCCGCAGAACCCGCGACAGAGAGGAGTGATTTTGATCCGGATCAGGTGGAGACGCAGTAGGTTCAAGACACCGATATCGCACTGCACAATAAACTTGTGATCCCTCAATTCTAGTTTCAAGCTTTACACCGTAAAGGGTGGTTGCTTTTCAAAATTTTGGTCAATAGCACCGACGCGAAAATAATTCGGTGTTTGAACCGGTGGCATATTTCGTTGAATCGCTTTGTGAAAACGTCGATAATCTCCTTTAAATTGTCCATTATTCCAAACCCGCAGCAGATTGCCGGTGAACAGACCATTGAAGTTGCCATCAGCGGACAATTGATTATCTTGACATCCAGAAATTAGGAGGACGGATGCGCGCACCGCTTCACGAGATTCTTTCAAGGTCTTGTTGTCTAAGATAGAGTCATAAAAAGCCTTATTCTGCCTGTAGGTTCGCAGAATAATCGGATTTGGCATATAGCGATATCTTACCTCTGTGGTAGCAGGAGTAGCACTCCGATTGGCAATTGTCCCTTGATAATAGGCCTGCTTGGTAACAGTACCACTATGGCAGCTATCAGAAAAAACTAGGATGCGGACACCAGCCGCAAATTTTCCCAGTAAATTGTAGGTTTCATCATCGATTAATTGACCGTCATAAAGACACCAAGTTTCATCCTTTATGTCATCGAGTTCATCTCCATTCAAGTCAGGAACCTGTCCGCCATGACCGGAATAACTCAACACAAAGATGTCACCTGATTGTAGGGTTGTAGCAGCTTGATTCATCTCGCTGATGACTTTTGCTCGCGTCGCAGATGCGGTTAAAAGCGTTTTGACGGTGAAGTGTCTAGATTTGGCAATCTCAGCCAGATCTTCGGCATCGGCTTCACAGGCTGTCAATTCACCTGACCAGCCGCCATAATGAGCAGGATCGACGGAATTGAGACCGATTGTTAAAGCAAGTCCTTGTGGCATAATTTATCTCCTTTTAGTCATCTTATAAGTTATTTTTCCGGTCTTCTTCATTCAATTTTTTACAGATCTTGGGAATGGTTTGAATGCAGAATCAAGGCTTTAAAAGTGAATATTCACTTCGTTTCTGTATTTGCCAAACCTGATTTACTATCGTTGTCCCATCCCAAGCTAAGATGTTCAAAAGCCTAGGATAGGACAAGGATCTTATTCGTACTTGCGCTGTTGAATAAGGGTTTAAAAAGGCCTTGAATAGTCAGGTTTTTTCCAATACTCAAACCGCGTCATGGAGATTGATTCACAAGCTGAGAGTTAAAAGTAGGGGAATACCCACACTTTTCCATCAGGGAGAACCGAAAAGATAATTTCCCCAGGTCCTTGTGCAGGAGCTATGTTCGCATAGTTCGCTGCTGCTTGTGGATCACTAAAGAGGTAAGCACGCCACGTTTTTGCCGCGGTATCACTCTCAGTCGCTATGTTTTGCTTGGCAGCTAACAGGGCCGCATCATGATCTGAAAATGTATGTGTATGGGTTGTTGTAGTCATTTGAGAACTCCTTTTGCTTAATCAGAGTAGTTTCTGATCTTTGAATCTGGATTTTAGCCAGTTAACCAAAGCACTTCAGATGAGCTGTCATGTTTTGGCTTTGATCTAATACTCCTTCAAATAAACTTGGGAAACAATACGATGATCTGCGTATAGGATTATGAAGATATTGCAACACTTCGACTACGCGAGCGTGCACCGCAAATTCTCCTTTGAGTAGCCATAACTTTTGTCTTTGCAACTATCACGGCACCCATCCGAGTTTGTATAGTTTTTTGTAAAGATGCTCCAAATGTTTTCGCACTGTTCCTTCAGTGCAACTGATCCTTCCTTCGTCAGGACTTTAGCTATTGATACCAATTTAATGGGTCGTTGCACATATCTCGATCCCCCTCGCATCCCCCTTAAGAAGGGGAGTAGGGGGTGACTTTGAGAAGAATCTTGTCCCCCCCCTTTATTCAGGGGAGCTTGAACTACAATATAAATTCAAACAATCGCATACTCTGAGAAGAATCTTGTCCCCCCCTTATTAAGGGGNNGCAGCCTCATAAAAAATTGGTATGAGGCATTGCTATTATCCTTGGCAATCCAAAACAACACCGGGGCCTCGCGTTTGGTGAGTCCTAGTAATTCCCAAGCAGCAATAGAGAAGGATTGCGGTTGTTGTTCTTCCAGTAGCAAGAAATATTGCTCTCCGATCCCCGATCTGGAATGAGACGGATGATCTGTCGTCTGAGTAATTTTAGGAAGATTTAGCTAATTTTTTGCCAACAGTCGCTACCAGCCATGAAAAAGGGGGCTTGAATTCGTTAATTCCCCCTTGAGAACAGAGATGCTGAAGGCTGGGTATCAAACAACTGCTTGCAGCTTTTGAGCAGCAGAATTGAGTTGGTGTGTGCTGACTTTGATTTGCGATACACCCGAAGCCGTCTCCCGCGCACCGAGATTAATCGCATTCATCGCTTCGACGACTTGATTAATCGCAACTGCTTGTTGTTTGGCATTCATCGAAATCTGTTGACTGCTGAGGAAAACGTTGTTGATCGAGTTAGATATACCTGTGAATGCCTCTGCCATGCTACGGGCAAGGGACAAGCCTTCATTCACTGTCTTGTTGCCTTCATCGGTGACCATCACGGTGGAGTCGATCGCCGTTTGGATGTCCGATACCAGCCTGTTGATCTTGGCGGCAGACTGCTTACTTTCGTCAGCAAGTTTGCGAATTTCTCGAGCAACTACCGCAAAGCCTTTGCCATGATCGCCAGCACGGGCGGCTTCTACGGCGGCACTCACGGCCAGCATATTGGTTTGATTAGCTAAGTCACCCACCAAGCCCGAAATATTGCCAATCTGGTTGGTTTGTTCGCTCAGGCGCAAAATTTGTTGGGCGATCGCCCCCACTTTGTCCTTGAGGGTAGTCATCTCATCAAGAGTTTGGCGCACCGCTTTTGTACCGCCTTCAGTCAGCGAGAGGGCTAACTGTGCCCCTGAAGCAGAGACTTCAGCCTGTTCCGCCGATTGGCGCGAAGATGCGCCGAGTTCGTCCATCGTGGTCGAGGTTTCATTCACTGAGCTAGCTTGTTGGGAGACGGTGCGTTCTTGCTCTTCGACCGCACTGACGATTTGTGCCGAGGAGCTAGCAATTTCGCCGGCAGTTTGGTTGAGGGTGTTGGCGATCGCCGAAGAGATCAAGTATGCCACCACCAAGGCAATAACTAAAGAAGCAACAGCACCCAATACCGACATCATGACCAACACACCGAGCGCATTTTTGGTGTTAGTTTCCGACTGCTTGACTAGCTCAGCTTGCTGAGTGTCAAACTCTGCCATAATAGCCTCGAAAGCCTTGAGATTTTCTGCACCCTGCTCCGCTGTGTCCACTGCCAATTTACGGTTACCAGCTTTGGCAGCTTCAATCAGATTGCGGGCGATCTTGTTATGCTGGGTTGAAAATTCAACCATCTTGGTCATCCGTTCTTTTTGTTCATTGCTGAGGTTGTGAGTCAGAGTTAAGGCTTGTTTTTCAGTTTCCTTCAGCTTCTTGACACCCGCTTCGTAGCGATCGAGGGATTCTTTGTCAAGGGTGAGAGCATAGCCCCTTGACTGTCGGCCAATTTCTGACACTCTCAATTCAATGTAGTCAGACATCCTAGAGGCTTCTACTGCTTGCAATGCTTCCTCAAAGTTCTTACTAACTGTTTGCGCTGTACCATAGACACCGATCGCTAGTCCTGCGATTAATCCTACTGGCACTGAGTAGCCAAGTAGCATTTTTCCTCTGAGTTTAAAGTTGTTCAACATAGATTTGATCCAAAATTTGACTTCAATCAATAGCTAAACTTCGGTAGGTCGCGCTCGATGGCGCGTTGCGCCACTGATCGCGACCTAATCCACTTCTTCATCTAAATCTCGCAGGATACCCCGTACTCCACTTCACTGTTAACTGTTAACTGTTCACTGTTCACTGTTCACTGTTAACTGTTCACTGTTAACTGTTAACTGTTAGTCAGGATTATACTATGACTCAAGCCCTTTCCGTCAAGTGTAAGCTGATAGTAACTACAAACTTGCGTCCAGAAATTGACCAAACTCTTGCAGGGGATTTGCTGATGCTTGCAATCAGATTTTGCAGATTGCTCAGAAATAAGATTGGTGACGTTCTCCCCCGTTAACCGAAGCTGTATAACGGGGGCTTGAAAAGAATTGTGTTAACTGAAAACCAGCCAACACTTCGACTACGATCAGTGCATCGCATTTCCTTTGCTTCTTGCTTCAATGGCCCAGGAACCTCTAAGCCTCCCCAAGCATAAACGATGAGTCCCACCGCCAGTAAATCTTCAATCGCCATTTTTAAAATATTAATTGCCACATTAATATCGCGGTCTAATTCAATATGGCAATGAGGGCATTCATGCAATCTAACTGACAAGTCTTTCTTGACTTTGACTCCACACCCCGCAGCACTCTTTAGATGTATTGTTAGGGTTAACTTTAACAACATGAACGCCCCGTATTACCGCCACTGCTGACAATACCATTATGAAGCTTCCCCAAGCTGCATCTAAGATTGATTTACCCGAATGAGTACGAGCAAGTCCTTTTATATTCAGGTCTTCAACTGCGATTAAGTCATATTGTCTTACCAGTTTGTGCGCTGTTTTATAGTGAAAACCTTTTCGCTGTCTCTGGATTCGTTGATGAATCCTAGCAACGCGGTTAGCTTGCTTTTTGTAATTAGCAGAACCTTTTTGTGGATGAGCTAACTTTCTTGGTTGTCTGAGTGACATACTCCTACACCAGCACAAGCTGTCACCATTGGTGTAGGCATCTGGGGGACTCCAGCTAAGCTGTTGTGCATTTAAACTGTATATTTGGATCCCAGATCAAAAATCGTCAAATTCTCTCCCCCTCTCCCCTTCTCCCCCTCTCCCCTTCTAATACCATAAACAATCCAGAGGTATAACAGCTTATTGCTTCGGACGTTAGGTGAAATGCACAAACCATCGATCGCCCAAAAACTCTTAATCACAAGAAGAAGAAGCCCACCCTCGATGGAAGGTGGGCTCAGTTCATACCAGCTTACGGACAGCTAGGTAATCGGGTCTCTGGAAAGCTAGACGAACAAATTCATAAAAAGATCCGTTCCTTCGGAAAAACCGATCGCCAACAGTTAAGCTTCAGCTAAGCCGATCGACTAAGCATCGTCATCGTGAGCAAAGCGGTGGAAGAGGAAATCTAGAGCGTAGTTCCGCAGGTTGTAGTATTCTGGATCTTCCATAATTTGAACCCGATCGCGCGGGCGAGGAAAAGGAATCTCCAAAACCTCGCCAATTGTCGCCGATGGGCCATTAGTCATCATCACCAGGCGATCGGCCAAAAACAAAGCCTCATCAATATCGTGAGTAATCATCAACACAGTACAGCGGTGATCGTTCCAGATTTTCAGCAACTCTTCCTGCAATTCCTCCTTAGTAATTGCGTCCAGAGCACCAAAAGGCTCGTCTAAAATCAGCACTTTCGGGCGAATTGCCAAAGCGCGGGCGATGGAAACCCGCTGCTTCATCCCCCCCGAAATTTGCGGAGGTCTTTTCTCAGCAGCTTCAGTCAATCCCACCATCGCCAAATGCTCATTGACGATCGCATTTTTTTCCACCTTCGACTTATCGGGAAATACAGCATTAACAGCTAGATAAACATTTTCAAACACCGTCCGCCAAGGTAGCAAAGCATAACCCTGAAACACCACCATGCGATCGGGGCCCGGCTTCGTAATCTGCTGGCCGTTAATCATCACCCTACCTTCGCTAGGATGGCTAAAACCGGACACCATATTTAACAGAGTTGACTTACCACAACCCGAGTGTCCAATGAGCGTAATAAACTCACCCTCAGCTACAGTCAAGTTGACGTTTTCTAAAGCTCTGTAACCGTTTGGATATGATTTGTGAACATTGTCCATCACCAAAAAAGGTTTCCGGCGATCCTTTCCTTTCTTGTTTTGCTTTTTGGTGTCGGTCTGCGTCGTAGTGGTTTTGATCATGATTTTGGAAATTGTTAGTGGGTGATTGTCGAAGGAAGTTCGGCAACGGATTCTGTAACGGATTTAACGGATGTAACGGAGGGAAGGAAGAGGGAATTACCAACTAACAATTAGCAATTACCCTATTTTCATGCAACTGAAAACTGCTCTAACTCATATGTTGCACCATTCTCAAGAAGAGGCAAGATGCCTGTTCCACAAAGAGTGAGTTTTATTGTGGGGTGAGCAGGAGATCCCGCCCGTAAAAGGCTTATGGCAAATGGTGCAAAATCTCTGTTCTAAGCAGCTCTGCGGCCGGAATCGAGTATAACTTCGGCCATCGTGAAATCCCGTTTAATTTTCAGATTGTTGAGGTAGCCAATCGGATCGTCAGCATTAAACACCGAGCCATCAAACAAGCTAAGAGAACCCCGATTGTAAGTAATATCGGACATCCCCAACTCACGCGCCGCCGTGCTGAACGCGCCGACTCGCACAACCCGCTCCAGAATTTCCACCCAATTGCGCGGGAACACAGTATCGCCCCAGCGCGCCATCTGCACCATGTGCCACAGTTGTTCAGTGCGACTCGGACGGTTCACCCCATCTCCGCAGAACAAATGGTGGGCGTATTCCCGCATCGGACTATCGAGGTTACAAGCAACAGAGCTGGGGTCGCCGAGTTGGATGTAACTCTTGTCGGTGGCGACATACTCCCGTCCCGCCACAATTTCCGAAACCTCAGCGGCGTGAGCTGGATCAGCACAATAGTGAGAAGCTTCCAGCAAAGCTTTGACCAGAGCAATGTGAGTGTTGGGATAAGCAGTCGCCCAGTCTTCCCGCACCCCCAGAATTTTCGCGGGATGTCCGGGCCACAGTTCCAAATCTGTAGCGACTGTAAAGCCGACTCCTTCCATAGAGGCCCGCAAGTTCCAAGGTTCGCCGACGCAGAAACCGTCAATAGTGCCGCCCTGCAAGTCAACAATCATCTGAGCCGGAGGGATATTTTTCAGCAACACATCGCGATCGGGGTCAATCCCGCCAGCAGCTAACCAGTAGCGCAGCAGCAGGTTGTGCATGGAAGAAGGGTGCACGATCGCCATTCTGTGAGTTTGCGCGGGCGTTCTCTGGAGCATTTTTTTAAAGTCTGCCAGAGTGTAGATCCCTTCGTCGTAAAAGCGCCTCGCGAGGGTAATTCCGTTGCCATTGCGGCTCATAGTGAGGGCTGTAACCGTTGGTATCGGCTTCTCTTGATGCCCCCCTAAGCTTAACCACATCGCCATGCCAGAGGGCATTTGGGCTGCGTCTAAGTAACCTCCAGCGATGCCGTCTACGATGCCGCGCCAACTGGTTTCCCGGACGAGGTGGACCTCATCGAGGCCGTGTTTAGCAAACAAGCCTTTTTCTTTGGCGACAGCGAGGGGAGCGCAGGCTGCGAGGGGGACAAAGCCGAGTTCGAGGTTGACTTTTTCCAGTCCGTGACGGGCGATCGCAGGTACTTTCCGTGCCCGCAGTTTTTTCACCCGTTTTTGCTGGTTAAGGAAGTAAATCATTTCGCTGCGTAGAGCGTAGTAGCTGGGGTGTGTGACTACTTCCATGCGCTTGCGGGGGCGGGGGATGTCTACTTCAAGAATCCCGCCAATCTTCGATTCTGGGCCGTTGGTGAGCATGACTATGCGATCGCTCAGCAACACCGCCTCATCCACATCGTGAGTCACCATCAGAGCACTAATTTCGTACTCTTGGCAAATTTCCATTAATTTCTCTTGCAAATTACCGCGAGTCAAAGCGTCTAGAGCGCCGAAGGGTTCGTCCAAGAGTAACAGTTTAGGACGCAGGGCCAATGCGCGGGCGATCGCCACACGCTGTTTTTGTCCGCCGGAAAGCAATGCAGGCTGTTTCTCCGAGTGAGGGCCCAAGCCTACCATATCAATGTGTTTTTGAATGATGTCAAGGCGTTCGGCTTTCGGTAAACCGTTCATCACCGAGTCTACGGCTAGAGTAATGTTTTCCCTGACTGTCCGCCAAGGAAGCAGCGAATAGTTTTGGAATACTACCATGCGATCGGGGCCTGGTTGAGTAATTCTTTGTCCATCGATTGTCACCAATCCTTCTGTCGGCAGATCCAAACCTGCGACCATATTTAGCAGCGTAGATTTGCCGCAGCCAGAGTGTCCAATTAAGGAAATAAATTCGCCTTTTTCAATTTCCAGATCGATGCCCTTGAGGGCAACATATTTGCCACCATCTGACAAATTAAAAACTTTTTCGAGTTGTTCTACTGCAATCAAAACTGACATGGTTTTCTTGCCTTTTTGTAGGTTTGTTATTTCGATAGATGTCGCTTTTAGTCGAGTCTAGAACCCCTAAATTCCCCTGGTTGTTGGGGGACTGTGACTACACTCTTGTTCCCCCCTTCTTAAGGGGGGTTAGGGGGGATCTGGGCCTAATCATCAAACAGCAGACCAGTATTACCTTTGACGTTAAGTTGTCACCAATAGCCCGAGCCTGGAAGTAGAAATACTTTTACCCCATTCCGGTATAATATTATCTACTTCTTCCCTCTTCTTCCCTCTTCTTCCCTCTTCTTCCTTCGTGTCCTACCCTACGGGAACGGCTTCGCCGAACGCGTCTTCGCGGTTAAATAATCCTAATTCTTCCGGCCCCAAAGAAGTAACTAAAAACTACTTTCCTTGAGAAGGAGCAATCTTTTGCTGCAACCAAGCCATCATGCGATCGAGCATCAAACCCACCGCCCCAATATAGAACACCGCTAACAGAATTTCGCTGATGTAGTTTTGCTGGTAAGCATTCCAAATAAAGAAGCCAATACCAGTAATCCCCGACATCACAATTTCCGCAGCAATAATCGCCAGCCAAGCCAAACCGATCGCAATTCTCAATCCTGTGAAGATATAAGGAAGCGCTGACGGAAACAAGATATTGATGTAATACTCTTTCCGAGAAAGTTGCAGCACTTTCGCAACGTTGTTATAGTCATCAGGAATTTGGCGGACTCCTTCAGCAGTATTGATCAAAATCGGCCAAACTGAAGTGATAAAAATCACGAACAAAGCAGCAGGTTCGTTTTGTTGTAATGCAGCCAGGGCGATGGGTACCCAAGCCAAAGGTGCTACCATCCGCAAAAACTGAAAAATCGGATCTAAAGCCTTATTTAGAAAAGGATTTGTACCTACCACAACCCCCATGCCAATTCCCACAACAGCAGCGAGAGTGTAGCCTTTTGCCACCCGTTCCAAACTCGCCAAAGTCTGCCAAAATAAGCCGACTCCGTAGGTTTTGGAATTCATGAAAGGATACAACAACAAGATCCGCGTCCGTTCATCAGTCCAAACGCTAGTCGGCCCCGGCAATTTGATAATTCCCGAACTTGACAGGAATTGCCAAACAAACAGAAATCCAATTAATCCCCAAATTGGCGGCAAGATATTTTGGGAATTCTTCTTCCAAAATTCGCCAAAAGCTCCTTGGACATTGACTCCGCCCTTTCGACTTGTGCTTACAGCCATGCTGCTAATCTCCTATGTTTCTGCTGTTTGTTTGCGAGACTAATTTTTCGAGACCAAATTTTCGAGACTAAATTATGGGAAGCTAATACCCCATCACACTTTTTTAATGGCCAAACTCTTGAGATAATCTTCTGGCTTTTCTGGGTTAAATTCTTTGCCATCAAAGAACTTCTCAACACCGCGAGACGTACTTTTGGGAATATCAGCATCAGGAACTCCTGCTAATTTTGCTGCTGCTTTCCACAAATCCCCACGGTTGACTTTACCGATAATTTCTTTCTTTTCTGCCAAGGTTTTTGTTGGCAAGAAACCCCAGCGAACGCTTTCGGTTAGGAACCACAAATCATGACTTGCGTAGGGATAAGAAACGTTACCGACGCCATCGTTCCAGTACAGCGGGCCCATTTTGAAGTCGTTGATGTCTGGTTTGCTGTCGCCCATGACATACTTGCCTTCATAGGGCGGTGTCAAAACTAGCGGAGATACATCAAAGAAGCCTTTACCAGAAACGATCGCAACTAATTCGGCTCGATGTTCGGGCTTGTCGCACCACTGCTGCGCTTCGATTAGTCCTGCTAGCAGGGCTTCGGTGGCTTTCGGGTGTTTGTCTACCCAGTCGCCACGAATTGCTAGATATTCCTCTGGGTGAGCTTTCCAGATTTCGGCAGTCAGGGCTGACATGAAGCCGATTTTTTCTTTGACGATTCGCAGGGGCCAGGGATCGCCGGTGCTGAAAGCGTCCATACTGCCGGTTTTCATGTTGGCGACGGTTTGGGCTGCCGGTACCGTTAGCAAGCTGACATCTGTATCGGGATTGATGCCGTTGGCTGCTAACCAGTAGCGAAGCCACAAATCTTGGTTGACTTTGGGGAAGGTGTAGGCTGCTTTGAAGGGTGTGCCTGCTTTGGCGAGGTCTTTGATGTAGTTTTGGGCAGCTTGGTCTAGTTTAAGTCCGATGCCTTTACCTTCGTG
>DPLL01000359.1 GCA_003542015.1 Microcoleaceae cyanobacterium UBA9251
CATCCGTTACACTTGTACTGAGCAAAGTCGAAGTATCCGTTACATCCGCTACAAAATCCGTTGCCGAACTTTCTTTGTGCTTATGAAATTTGGAGTTATTGTTTTTCCGGGTTCAAATTGCGATCGCGATGTGGTATGGGTAACTCAAGGGTTACTCCACCAACCAACGCGGATGATTTGGCACGAAGATACCGATATTTCGGATATTGACATCATTGTAATTCCCGGCGGTTTCAGTTACGGAGATTATTTGCGGTGCGGCGCGATCGCCCGTTTTTCTCCAGCGATGAAAGCTACTGCGGAACACGCGAACAAAGGCAAACTTGTACTGGGTATCTGCAACGGTTTTCAGGTGCTGACTGAAGCTGGTTTGCTCCCCGGTGCTCTGGTGCGGAATGCGGGATTGAATTTTATTTGCGATCGCACTTCGTTGAAAGTCGAACGCAGTAATACTCCTTGGACTTCGGCTTATACTTCGGGAGAAATTATTGATTTGCCGATCGCCCACGGCGAAGGCAACTATTATGCCGATGCCGATACTTTAGCAGAACTAGAAGAACACGATCAAGTTTTATTTCGCTACTGCACGGATGCGGGCGAAATCAGCGATGCTGGGAATCCCAACGGTTCGTTAAATAATATTGCGGGTATTTGCAATCGGGCGGGAAATGTGTTAGGAATGATGCCGCATCCTGAACGGGCTTCCGATACCATGTTGGGCGAAACTGATGGGATGAAATTGTTTCAAGGGTTGCTGATGGCAACAGTTGCTGCTGTTTTATAGTTAACCCTGATGGTTGAGCGGAGCGTTGCACTGAGCGTAGTCGAAGTGTCGAAACCACATATTTCGGCTTCGACTTCGCTCAGCCTACGAATTTTTCTCTGATGGTTGAGCGGAGTCGAAACCACATATTTCGGCTTCGACTTCGCTCAGCCTACTGATTTAGGATTGCTATATCATGTCCGGTTCATCAGTTATCATTTCAGTGCGAGCGTCCATAGCTTTCCGAGCGGGACGCTCGCAACGAGTGAATAATTATAAGAAAATCTCCCAGCGACGCACCCTACAAATATCTCGCATCTTAGCTATGATAATTCACGCAATATTGTTTCGATCGCCAAATCGGACAAACCAAGCAATTGAGCAATTTGGCATGGTTCGATACCTTGACTGTGCAATTTACAAACAACATCAGCAACATCAATTTCGAGCCGTTCTATCCGAGTTTGGAATCTGGATTCAGTGAGGTGATTATTATCAGATTCGCTAGGTAAAGAAGGACAGGGGTTGAGGTTGAGGGTGTGGACGTATTCGACGTATTGATGAATATAATCTCTGCCGAAGTTTGAGGTATTGCTGATATTTCTGCGATCGCAAGCAGCTTTCAGATTGCCTTTTTGCATCTCTTCATCCATTACTACCGAGAGAGTTTTGAGCAGCTTGTAGCCGACTTCTCGGACATATTTTGTAGTGTAGCGGGTGTCGCGGGCGATCGTTTCGTAGGTTTTGCCATCATACATTCCCTGAAAAAGTAGCCGTTGTAGCGTGTTAAGATGTTTCCCAGTTTTCTCGAAGATGAGGCCATCAACTAATTTTAGCAGTTCGTTATCGTCAGGGACGGCTTGCAACGGGCGATCGTCGTTGGGCTGCATGGGTTAAGTAAGGGAAAAATAAAAGTGGGTGAAACTCCGGGCTTTTTCAGTCTTTTTCGGGCTTTTTTGGTCAAGACATAGATGAGACAGGTGAGGTAGATTTCTAAAATCACCAACACAAGGTAACAGTATATGCCTGACAATTTAGCTTTGCTGGACAAGAATGACATACTGAACGGTAGCAGCGCCCAGGATCAAGCGGATTGCGGCTGTCCCTTCAAAAAAGCCCCAACGGTCGAGACGGTATCGAATGCTCAGAATATCCAGAATATCCTTGGTTTGGGAAGCAACGATACGCTAGAAAGTTCGATCGCGCCAGACTTTTTGAATGGTAACACAGGAAACGACTTGATTTCCGGTAGTGCTGATGGCGATATTGGGCGATCGACTTCTCAAGTACGCATTGGCTCACTTTCGAGGGATGGTAGTGCTTATATTTTAACTGAGGGAAGCGACACATTTACGATTCCCCTTGGCTTGCTCGATACTCTCATCGGCGGTTTGCGGGGTTTAGGCGGTGCGGATTCGATTACAGGCTCGGAATCCGGGGATATCATCTATGGCGACGAAGGAAATGACCGAATTGAAGGCCGAGGTGGTAATGATTTGCTCTACGGCGGCTTGGGGAACGATTTTCTGAGTGGCGGTGCGGGCCAAAATGGTCTTCTTGGCGGTGCGGGTGCTGACACCTTGCAAGGTGGTGAAAGTGCCGATGGTGTCAACGGAAACGCAGGTGATGACGTAATTTTCGGTGCCGGCGGAGACGACTTTTTGCGAGGTGGTCGCGGTAACGATATTGTGAATGGGGGAGATGGCAATGACTTCCTGATTGGCGATTTGGGCAACGACACCCTGACTGGTGGTGCGGGTCAAGATCTATTTTTTCTGCGCTCTGAGGCGGCTTTAGGCTCTCCTACGTTTGACTTAATCACCGACTTTCAAAGAACCATTGATTTCATCGGACTTAGTACAAATCTTAAGGAATCTGATGTTATTTTGGAGTCGAAAGTGCAGCCTGCTGGTGGTTCGGCTGTGGATATTAAGGTGGCTGCAACAGGGGCTTTGTTAGGTACTGTTTTAGGCGTGACACCAGATGATTTAAAAGGCCGATTCAGACCTTATGATGTGGAACCCGATCGTCCTGAAGATAGAGTTACAATTGATTTACCGGAAGTTAAAAAGCTATCTGATAACAAATTTCAGATGGAATTTCCGGCGAGTGATGGTAGCAAATATACAGTAGTTTTTCAAGACGATGCTGACGGACGTTTCGTAGAATCCGTTATATTTGTACCCAATCGTACAACGGGTGTTCGTGGTAGTACAACGCGCATGAGTCGAGATGGTACAAGAGCGGATGTCACTCTTGAAGGCTCTAATGAAACTGTACGAGTTGAGAATCAACCGAGTAAAGAAGCTGGAAAGCCGGATCAAGGTGTTATATCGCGGCTCAAAGATGGTCAGATTATTGACACTGTAACTGTTCCTCTGCCACTGGAGCCGACCGTACCTACTAATCCTCAGCCACCAGTTACTCCTCCCCCAGTTGGGCCAGATTTTGCGAAAGATTGTGATTCGCTTAAAGACTTCTGCGAGAAAGTTAACGACTTGGGTAAAGTGATTGATACAGCTGCTCTTGCGTCAGCAGTTGGTGGTTTAGTATTGCCTCCCCTTGAACTTGCTGCCGCAGGACTGGAGGTAGTGGCTATTTCACTTAAAGTCGTTAAGTACAGTTGTATAGTGCTTACGGGTAGTGATATGGATTTAGGTTTGAGTGCGATTAGTGATTTGTTTGGACTGGTAGTTAAGAGGTCTGGCTACCTGGAGAAAGCAGCCCAACCAGATTACAAACCAATAAACGAGATCAACTATTCTGGTGCTATGTTAATTGATTCATTTCGGAAAAAGGAGCCGACAGCGTCTAAAGAAGACCTATTGCCTCAGTTCCGAAAGTTTCTTGCTGAAAAGTCTGGGTATCGACTTGACTCTTGCGACAAACCTGCGACTACTCCTGTAACGCCTCCACCAACACCATCCACTCCCTTCTTTAAAATAGAGGTAAATCCCTCTGCTATCCCTTATCAGGGGACTGCTAACCTGAATGTCAAATACGTGAATCCGGCCAACAACAGCACAAATATAGAAATTACCGGTAGTGCTCAAAAAGGTCTTGGACTTAGCCGTTTTCAAATTCCTGAAGATAAAAAAGGTCAAGGAGAGTTTAATTTCACTTTGACGAATGGTGGCATTGGCACACTGCTAGGAGGACCGGGTTATGCAAGCCTGAATAATTTCTTAGACGTTAGTATTGGGAATGGACGGGGAGAATCACTATTTGATGGTGTTAATTATCGTCAACAAAGATTGGATCTTCTGGGAGCTCCAAATGCTAACTATTTGCCTAATGTCTATACGGTTAATTCGGTAGAGGGCTTGACACAGCTACGATAACCGTTATAATCGGGCGGGCACGGGGGCACCGCCCCTACAGGAATTATTTGGAATTTCAGTGTGATGTAGAGTTGGTTTAAGGGCGATCGCTATTAGGACTTACACTCATGGCCCCAGAAACCGGGTTTTTTAAAGAATATGTGGGTCACACGAAGTATTTTCGTAAAAAAACCCGGTTTCTTTGGTTGGGTGCGTAAGTCCTGGCTATTGAATAAAATTGGTAGGGATGCGATCGCCGATCGCTCCTGTCACCCACCGACAATCTGAATCAACCCGCCCCGCTCAACCAGCGATCGCCTGCTCAAAGCTGTGCTTCTGAGATTGTCAACGGTTCGACGGAGTTTACCCTGAGTGCTTCCGAAGGGCTCACCTACCACGGGTGGAATCCTCATAGGAGCGCGTCTTTCATCCCACACTAACCTTCGATCGGTATAGTGTGGGGATTCCCGTCTGTCAAGCTAATTGCTAAATTTACAACCATAATACGATCGCCAAAACCCCTTTTATTAATTTGATATTTTCAACTGGATCGATTTCATTTGCCGGAGCGATCGCCCATACTGATTACTTTGGCAAAGGCTCCAATAGTTGATCGGAATGACTAGCTGCCACCGCCGCAAATAAAGCCTCATAATGATTCAAAGCTTCTTCAAATCCATAATTCTCAACAGCATAACTTCTGCCTTGCAAACCCAACATATCCACCTTAGCAGGATGCAAATACAAATCTTCAACCCCATCAGCTAGAGCTTGCGGATCTTCCGGCGGCACCACCACCCCGCCGCCACTTTGCAGCACTGCTTTATGGGCAGTACCAGTTTCAGGAACCGAAGCCAAAATAGCCCTACCGCTCGCCAACAGCACTTGAATTTTTGAAGGCATATTGAAGTTAGTAACGCGGCGCTTTTGTACCACCAAGCTAACATCAGCAGCAGCTAGCATTTCTGGTAATTTTTCTCGCGGTTCAAAGGGCAGCAACATCACATTAGTCGCTTTGTAAGTTTTACAATCTTTTTGCAAGCGCGCCAGTGCTGTTGATTCTCCGACAATTACAAAAGCGATTTCGGAGCGGTGTTTTAAACGAGCCGCTGCTTTGACAACAGTTTGCAGGCCTTGAGTGAGGGCAATATTGCCCGCATAAAGAACGACAAATTTGCCCTGGAGATTGTGAGTTTCGCGAAAGGAGTTATTTTCCTTCGGTAAAGGGCGGATGAAATTCACATCAACCCAATTGGGAACGCAAGCTATTTTTTCCGGGGGTACTCCCTGAGAGTGCAATTTTTTGACAAAACCGCTGTCGATGACGCTAACTTGGCTCGCAGTGTGGTAGGCAAATTTTTCTAAAGCGTCAGCAATCCGAACTAGGATTCCGTTTTTTTTCACTAAGCCGACGCGCACGGCTGCTTCTGAGACAATATCCTGAACGTTGAGGACGATCGGGCAACCGCGAATCCAGCCGTAGAGGGCCACTGGGACACAAATCGGCAATGGGGGCATGGTCGAGAAAATCACGTCGGGACGCCAGCCTCTGAAGGCTTGGACGGCGCTGGAGGCGACAAAGCTGCCGTCTAGCAGGAGTCTGTCTAGGAGGCTGGGGTGGGGGCCGTTGACGCGCAGGTAGCTGCGCTGAATGGTGACGCCTTGGTGTTCTTCGGTAAGGTAGAATTTGCCCCGATATTGTTCATAAATCCGGCGCTGGGGATAGTTGGGCATTCCTGTGACGACTCGAACTTGATGGCCTCGCTTGACTAGGCCTTGGGCTAGTTCTGTCATTAGGGGAGCAATGCCGATCGGCTCTGGGTAGTAGTTATAGGAATAAATCAGAATACGCATAATATTTTGTTTGAAGCAAATTTTCCGGTCTCGCACGGGATCGAAGCAACACCGTTCTGAAAAACTTACCCATAGCTACCCAAATCTCAACATAGCTGGACATGAGTGCTTG
>DPLL01000360.1 GCA_003542015.1 Microcoleaceae cyanobacterium UBA9251
TTCTTGTCCCCCCCTTGTTAAGGCTATGCCTTACTCACATCTTTCTTAACAAAATCAGGCTTGACATCTGGGGGGGAATGGGTGGAAACTAATTTCCATGTAGCAGCAATGTCATGCAAACGTTGCCAGCCTCGCCAGAGGGTCTTGACACCCGGTTCACCATCTCCCTTGCGTCCCAAAAATCCACCCAGTTTCGCAATCCAACGAATACAATTACTTAAAGTTGGGGGTGATTCAGTGGGGATCGGAGTTGAGTGAATGGTGCAGTAAAGTGCTTGCCATTCATGGGTTTCCAGAATGGTGTCCGCCAAAGTATCAGGATGATGACGAGATTCGTAAATCATCCACAACAAGCGCCATGCCACAATTGTGTAAGTTGATAAAGCTCGTTCGATGCGATCGGCAGTTTCCAATTGTAGCTGCTCTAAACCGCACCCACTTTTAAGAACGTAATGATAACGTTCGATTAACCAACGGTAACTGTACCAGCGCAAGCACTGCACAATATCTTCAAAACCATTAATGGGCAAAGTGGTCAATAATAACCAGCTTACAGGCTTCTCTGTGGCCGGCGGGTTTTCTTCACAAGCCAAAATCACTTGCACTCTCAGTGGCTGTAAATTCTGGCGGTGAGGGTGGCTTTGAGGAGGTAGAATTTCGACTGTTGTAGCCCGCAGGTTCAGAGTCGCTTTACGAGCTAATCGCTGCGGATTAGCTCGCAATTCCAAGTCCAGTTGTCCCGCGAGCGGTACTTTGGCGATCGCACTTTGTAGTCGCTCTACTTCTAGAGTCCCATCAGAGTTCTTGACTTGACGGTTGTGATAGGCGCGAATTAACAACTGAGAATTCCCTGGTCTTTCAGTCGCTAAAAAGTCATAGATGTCGGCTTCGCGATCGGCTACTGTTAGTACAGTAATCGATTCTGGGCTCACCTTCTGGGTCCCATCAAGAGCTGTTAACCAACGCTGGCTTTCTTTGTCTTTGGTTTCGGTTTGATTTCTGGAATGCTTCTTACCAATAGTGGTAGAGTCTCGCGCCCATACTTGTTGGTGCAACACTCCTAATGGTACTCCATTGGCAGAGCTACAAAATACTGAGTGAACTTTCAGACCCCGACTGGTGGCACTATCCAAGTGTCCCATTCCTTTCTTGCTCTTATGGTGGGTGAAATTCAGTTCTGTGGTGTCCTGAATCGCCAGAACTATTGGGTGTGCTTTAACTCTTTCTAAGGTACTTTTTTGGTGAGCTTGCCTAATCGCATCACTAGAGACTCTTGGAGATGACCAAAAGTCATAAGCCCCTTGAGTAGCAGCCCAGTCCCCTGATGCTTGTGGCACGCTGGCATGGGGTTGTGAGGCTAAGTCTGACACAATTCTCGCCAGTCGTTTCACGCGACGCCGATCGCCCAAACAAGCGAATTTTAGTTCTGCTAGAGCCCATTGTGCCGTCATCATTCCTCGCTCGCCTCCATTACGTCATTTGAGGATTACTTGATTCACTTCCTGGTTGTCAAGCTCACGCTTCGGGCGATCGCCTCACAAACCGCTCCGGCTCAAGCCGNNGAAAGATGTGAGTAAGGCATAGCTTGTTAAGGGGGGTTAGGGGGGATCTCCGGGTTTAAAAACACACCCTAGGGCCATTTTGGAATATCCGTTGCGTGTTCCCACAGCCAGAAGTTGGCGGCATCCATCAGGGCATCACTTTGCAACCGCTTTGGATCTCTGAAGAAAGCCGAAGCAAT
Organism: Microcoleaceae cyanobacterium UBA9251; assembly: GCA_003542015.1. Taxonomy (GTDB): domain Bacteria; phylum Cyanobacteriota; class Cyanobacteriia; order Cyanobacteriales; family Microcoleaceae; genus Microcoleus. The sequence goes on from DPLL01000360.1 coordinate 1,742, forward strand.
TTTTTGATCTAAGATGTGGGTTGCCAGTAATCTGAGTGCTTTTGGCTCGTCGTCAAAAATCGACTCTGCATAAATTATCCTATCTTCTCGTCCAGCTCCTTCGCCCTGAAATTCGTTGAACACTCGCTCGAAATATTGAGTGACAACCTCACCGCGTCGGGCTTGATGAACGCTAGAAATAACCACATAGGGCGATCGCCATTTATCCTTCGCTAACAAGCTTTTTATCTTCTCATTGATCAGTTCTAATTCCGCAGCAGCAGCCTCATTCACACCTCGGACAATTTTGGGAGTAACCTTTTGGACGTAGTTGTTTAGTTTGTCACTATTGATGCGCCCTTCTCCTAAAACTTGATTGATATATTCTATCGAGTCTGCGAGCAGTAATTTCTGGTTATCGACGACATTTGGATACCAATTTTGTTCATTCAGACTGCTTAAGGTTTCTTGTAATAACTGGGATCGCTCTCTCAAAAAATCCCTCAGAGAATCTGTGAGTTTCTGACCTTCAGAGGCTTGTAAAGTCCCATAAAGAGCTAGGGGGTGATGCTCAATAGCCTTGAGTTGGTGATAAAGAGGAGGGATAAATTCTTGTTCTTCCCTAATCCCATTGTGGTAGAGGATTAGCTTTTTCATTGTAAACAGAAGTACCGTCGGCCCTCCGGGTTTTCCGAATGTAGAGGTGATTTGAGCAATTAGTTTGTCATAGTCTTCGTGGAATTTTTGGTTGACTTCTGCCAAATTGCCGCTTTTTGGCTCAAAGGTAAATTGTTTTTCTTCAACTGCTTTGTCAGAGGCTGCGTCCAATTTTTGGTTGACCTCTCCCGTTTTACTGCTGGCCGGATCAAGCTCTTGGGCGATCGCATAACTTGGACTCTTCGCAAAGATGGCGATCGCAGCGAAGAATACCAAGCATAACGTGGCAAAGGGCTTGAAAATTTTGGAACGCCAAGATTGATTGGTTAACATCATCAACAATTTTTACATTTCACATTTTACATTTTACATTTTATATGATAACATAATTGGGCTGTTTAAACGGCAGCCAAATTCTGGATTTTTGCTTTTGAGCTGCTGTTTGTCAAGGTAAAGCTTAGACCAGATCAGTGTGTAGGGTGCGTTAGAAGCTAACGCACCCTAAAGAGTATAATTAATATTAAAATACATACAACATATTCCATGTTGTTCTATCCCATAGTTTAGCTATGACGACAGAGACAGTCCTACCAGAAGTTCTAGAAAACCTGTTTGTAGCCTACAGCAAACCAGAGGATGTATTTGCTGCATTACTACCCGCAGTGTGCGATGTATTGCAAACAGATCGCTGTTTCCTTCACCTGCGAAATCCACAGACTAGGATGTATCAAAATCTCTGCTGGCGGCGTAGCCCTGAGATTCCCGATACGAGTACGAAAGGCTGGGAGCAAGAAATCGAGTGGGAGCGCGAAGATCCAATGTTTGCAGCAGCGCTGCGTACTGATTCCTCTATCTTTGTAGAAGATGTTGAGCTAGCGAGTTCCGATGTCTTGAACATTAATTTTGAGCGGAAATACTTTGGACATCGAACATTGATTCACGCTCACCTCTGTCACGATGGGTTACTGTGGGCAATTCTACAACCTTGTATTTTCGGGCATCCCAGAGTATGGTCTGAATTCGACAGATCTGTAATTGATCGGGTTCTAGAAAAGCTGAAACCATTTGTACTTTCTTATGTGAGAGATGCTGAAGTTTAGCTCAATCTAGCAGCGATAATATCGCAGGTTCGTAGACTACAAAGGAATAATCATAGGGATTGACGGCATCTTTTTTGCGATCGCTCCGGCTGACTTCTTCCCATCGAGATTTATCGATGTCAGGAAAAAAAGTATCTCCTTCAAATTCACCGTGGATTTCTGTGATAATTAATCGATCGGCTAGCTCGATGCTTTGCTGATAAATTTCACCTCCACCGAGAATATATACCTTTTGCACTCCGTTTTGTGCAGCCAGTTGGAAAGATTCTTCAATCGAGTGAGCTACTAGAACAGTAGGGGATTGATAATCTTTTTGTCGGCTAATAACGATACCTTCTACGCCTTCGTGAAAAACCTCTCTTCCCTGGATTGATTCAAAAAACTTTCGGCCCGCAATCAGAAACTCACCTTCGATTGTTCGCATAAAAAACTCCAGATCCGCCGGCAAATGCCAGGGTAGAGAATTGTCTTTGCCGATTACATTATTGGCTGCTTTTGCGGCCATGATGACTTTTTCCATGAATGGCCCTCTGCTAATGCCTGTTTTTCACTTAACCTAGACGTTATAAATCACGCTAAGAGCTAATTTATAACGTCTAGGTTAAGTAGCTGAATCCTTGACGATGATTTGGCGAAAAATCCCACGATTATCGCAGGGCTAGAGCATTATTTCTTGATGTATAAAGGTAGGATATCCCACCGCAATTCAGCCAACACTATTAGGCAAAACTCCATCACACATCCAGTGAATAAAAACTGCCAAACTCCGACGTAGGGCAGAACCAAAATCGCGCCTAGGTGGACAAAACCAATGGCTATGATAGCACGCGAATGCACGACTAGCCCCGTAAACCCATATCCAAGAGCGTTCAACCCCAACCACAACGAGCAAAGGTTTGCTAACACCCCACCCCAAGCCAGAAAGATCCCCAAATCGGTGAGGAGAAGCCCAACCAAGATGAGAATAACCCAGCAACCAAGCGCCCAATTAACGCCCTTGATTTTCACCCAATCCTGCGTAAGACGTATCATCGCCGCCAGTCCGACCAAGCTGAGCGCTGACCACAAACCTGCTTGAATCTTCCAACTCACGGAAAAAAACTGAGGCGTGACAAACATCGGTATTAGTAGCAAAGTCCAAAGTATGCAAGCAAGGTCAAGGCTGGTGTAAACTGTGGAATAAAACTGATGTTTCCCAATCGACCAGGATACGGGCCAAATTTTTGCCTGGGGGTCAATATCAAGATTGTTCGACTTGCGACGAAAAGGTGCTACGGAATAATCAAAAAAGCTCATAAATAGATATCTCCAAAAATCAGAAATTATCAGGGATTAAATGGTATAGTCGATGACTTTTTCCATGAAATACCCTATGATAATGCCTGTTGTTCACTTGAAAAGGTAGCAGAAATCTCGCTAATAGCTAATTTATAACATCAATGTTAAGTATTTGAAGCCTTAACGACGATTTGGCGAGATAAATTTGAGATTGCTAAATCCTAATGATAACGCTTTGATCTAACTGCTCTTGGGGCGGAATTAAATATTGTTTGAAGCTAAAGTCGATCTGTTTAATACTATTTGGTAGAGTCCGCATTCACCAAATTGTTACTGGTTTCCATAAAAACGACCAGCTTGAAATCAAGCTGGTCTGCAATCGTTAAATCCGTTGTTTTCTGACAATTCTCTCACTGTGTTCTCACAGTTCTCACAGTAAGCAAACCCAAACTGCGCGTTTCCTTGCGGCGGGTTCTCAGGAATATATCCCTCTAAAGTTGTATCTTAACAACCCAATTTAATTTGTGCAATAAAAATTTACAATTCGACACAAAATTAAATTTTGAGGTGGCAAATCTCGATCGCCCGAACATTGTATAAACTAAGCCTGGGCTTTCTGCGGGCGACCCCAGACGATCCGCTCCTGTTTGTATACAACCATACCAGGTTTCGCACCTTTCGGCTTATACACATATTGAGGTTTTGTATAAACCACCGGCACTTGTTCGCTGTGGCGGGCGCGACTGTAGTAGGCCGCCATGTCGGCGGCAAATTGCAAATCGGCTTCTTGGGCCACGGTACCGGGTTTGAGGCGCAATAAAGCGTGGCTTCCGGGAATCTCTAGGGTGTGGAACCAGATGTCGTAGTCGCCTGCTACGCGAAAAGTGAGTTGGTCGTTTTGGCGGTTGTTGCGCCCGATTAATAATTCAAAGCCGCTGGGGCTTTGGTAGCGGTGAAATTCGATCGCAGCATTTTTGTCGGTACTGCGATAATCTGGTACAACTAGATATTTTTGCTGGATCAGTTCTTCGCGGATTTCTGCGAGGGTTTGCAAATCTGCCGAATTGCGGTAAGTTTCTAATACCAAAAGTGCGGCTTCTACTTGTTCTAAATAGTTGATTTCTTCCTGTACAGCGGCCAATAAAGGTTCTACGGCAATGCGAGCTCTTTTAAGTTTTTGGTGTTTTTTGTAGAGGGCTTGGGCATTTTGAACGGCGTTTTTTTCCAGGTTTAGGGGAATAGTAACTGGTTCGTTGGTTTCAAAGTCTGGAAGGTCGATGAATTTCATTCCCGGCTGCCAATGCTGCAAATTTGCCATCAATAAATCAGCTTGAGATTTGTGCAAGTCGGCCTCGGCGGATTGCTGCAAGCGTTCTTTAAAAGTGTTGGCTTTGAGGCGCAGTTTTGCTAGCAGGTTGTTGAGTTTTTGACTCAGTTGATGGCGCAGTTGGGCAAATACTTGCTGGTTGAGTTCGCCTGTGTAGTAACTGTTGAGTAATTCTTGGACGGAAGAGAAGGAAGAAGAAAGTTCGGCAACGGATTCTGTAACGGATGTAACGGATGTAACGGATGGATGGAAGAAGGAAGAGAATTCCCGATTCCCGATTCCCAATTCCCAATTCCTGGATTTTTTGCCTCATATGGGGGCGATCGCGGCGGCGAGAGAAATTGGCTCGACGGGGCCGGTCAAAGCGCCGATGGCGGCTTGTGCAACGGGTATTTGGTCGATCGCCCAAGCTGTTGAGTTAATCCAAACTGGTCAGTGTCAGCGCGCGATCGCAGGTGCTGTGGAAGCGCCAATTACACCGCTAACTCTGACTGGATTTAACCAAATGGGTGCTTTGGCAAAAACTGGTTGCTATCCGTTTGATCGGGGCCGCGAAGGGTTTGTACTCGGCGAAGGTGGGGCTTTATTTGTATTAGAATCGGCGGATTTGGCTGCGCTGCGCGGTGCTCAAATTTACGGTCGAGTTTTGGGTTTTGGCTTGACAAATGATGCTTGTTATGTTAATGCGCCAGACTTGGGAGGAAAAAGTGCGATCGCTGCGGTAAATCAATGTTTGAAACGCAGTAATTTATCGGCGGTTGATCTAGATTTCATTCACGCTCACGGTACTGCAACGGAGTTAAATGACAAACACGAAGCGCTGTTAATTCAAAAGTTGTTTGATCGAGGAGTTGCTGTTAGTTCGACTAAGGGAGCTACCGGACATACTTTGGGGGCTTCGGGAGCTTTGGGTGTAGCTTTTTGTTTGATGAGTATTAAAGCTCAGATATTGCCGCCTTGCGCTGGATTGAAACAACCGGAGTTTGAATTGGATTTTGTTCGCTGTGTGCGATCGGGTGAAGTGAGAAATGCGGTTTGTTTGAGTTTTGGCTTTGGCGGTCAGAATGCTGCGATCGCTTTAGCTCAGTATCGTTAATCTTGTTAACAAGTTACCATATTTATGTATTGTCGTCAATCAGGTGATAATTTGAGTGAGATTGCTGCTGCTATCCTAGTCTGGCTGTGCATCCCAGACACAGGGGCGTCTATCAAAGCGGGGGATGCCAGAAATTAGAAGCAGATTACAGCAGTATTGTATTTTATTAACGCACCGATCACACTCAGCGAAGATAGAAGAAAGAAACTGTTTAAATTAAGTCTTGGGTATTCTCACATGGATCTGGCATCTCATCGATTTATGTCCTATTTTGAACCAGAGCAAGCCGCGCACCTATGCCAAATAGCTATCTTGGAGAGTTTTGTCGAGGAAACGCTGGTTTTTGAAGAAGGACAAGAAGTGGATTTTTTGTATCTAGTTTTAGAAGGTGAAGTCGAGTTGAGCAAGCGAATAGACAGCAATAAATATCAAACTGTTGCTGTAGCTAAACCGGACGATTTTATTGGGGAACTAGGAGTTTTGGACGGGGAGCCACGCAGTGCTAGAGCTGTGGCGGGTGGCGGTTCGACTTTGGCAAAAATCGGTCGCGAAGCACTGATAGAAACTCTCCAATTTGCTAAAGGCAGTGCGGTACTGCAAATGTTTAGTTTCATTACTAAAAATTTGCGGGATACAACCGATCAATATGTTAACCAGTTCGTACACAAACAGAAAATGGTGTTGCTGGGCGAAATGGTCAGCACAATTATTCACGATTTCAAAAGTCCGTTTACGGGGATTAAACTCTCAAGTGAAATGCTCAAAGAAATGCACCCGGATCAGGAAAGTCAGGAGTGGTGCGAACTGATTCAATTGCAGGTTCAGCGAATGTTGGGGATGGCTGAGGAAGTGTTAGAATTTTCGCGTGGGAACTCTGTTTTAAATAAAAAACCAGTTCATCTAATCCAGACGTTGCAGCAGTTTTTAAAATTGAATAGGGTTTATTTTGATGCGGCAAAAGTAGATTTGGTAATACGGGTGACAGAAGTGATAGTGGAAGCGGACGAAAATAAGATTTTGCGCGTTTTACAAAATTTAGTTGGGAATGCTGTTGAGGCTTTTGGCGGACGCGGGGGGCGGGTGGAGATTGCTGCGTGGGAAAGTGAGGAATGGGCAGAAATTAGCATTTACGATAATGGGCCGGGCATTCCGCAGTCAATTAAGGAGAAGTTATTTGAACCGTTTGTGACTTATGGAAAGCGGACTGGTACTGGGTTGGGGACGGCGATTGCTAAGTCGATCGTGGATGCTCATCAAGGGGAAATTACTTATGAGTCGCAAGATCAACAAGGGACAACTTTTTATATTCGGTTGCCGAAAATTACCAGTTAGCCGATCGAGTTTAATCGCTAGTTGCGCGATCGAGTAGAATTGAATGTAGGAACAGTGAAAATACCTGTTTCACAAAAAATATTTCTGGTGAAGGCGAAAAGTTGGTTCCTATAAAGATTAAAATCTAAAATTCTGATGACAGCTATTATTCAAACTTTACCCGCAGAAGTGATCGATTTAATTGCCGCTGGCGAAGTGGTTGATTCGATGGCTGCTGCGGTGCGAGAATTAGTGGAAAATTCTCTGGATGCTGGCGCAACTCGGATAGTTGTTTCTATCTGGCCCCAACAGTGGCGGCTGCAAGTTGCAGATAATGGTATGGGTATGGATTTGGAAAATTTGCAGCAGGCGGCTTCGGCTCACAGTACGAGCAAAATTAGCACTGAAGCAGATCTTTATAAAATTGCTACTTTGGGATTTCGCGGGGAAGCTTTGCACAGTTTGGCTCAGTTGAGTGAGTTGGAGATTTGTAGCCGGCCAAATGATTTGGGATTCGCCGATTTTGGGGAAAAGCGAGAGCCTGTGACCGGGGAAAATCTCTCTTTGTTAAGGGGGGGAATCGAAAATGCTCGATCGGGCTGGCGGGTGGTTTATGATGGCGCTGGCGAGCCTGTGGAGGTGGCATCAACTGCGATCGCACCCGGTACGGTAGTCACTGTTAGTAATTTGTTTGGGAATTGGCCAGTCCGTCGGGGTTTTTTGGCTCAAGGTCCCCAGGTGCGATCGATACAATTAGTGATTCAGCAAATTGCTCTTTGTCACCCGCAGGTTAATTGGCAGTTGCGACAAGAAAATACGCCTTGTTTCCACATAACTCCGGGCACAACAGGGAAACAAATTTTACCTCAATTTGTGCGGGGAGTTCGCGTGAATGATTTGCAGTATTTCAAGGTAAGTTTGCCCTCTTTTCCAAGCATTAGTAAAGCACCAGATTATTTGGCAAAGACGCAATTGGTTTTGTCAAAAACCGAGCCGAGTTACCAATTCCCAATTCCCAATTCCCAATTCCCAATTCCCAATTCCCAATTCCCAATGCCCAATTCCCAATCTTTAGAGTTAGTAATTGGTTTGCCCGATCGCTGTCACCGCAGGCGGCCGGATTGGGTGAAAGTTGGGGTGAATCGGCGAGTTGTGCGATCGCCCGAATTAGAGCAAACTATTCTCAGCGCCTTTGCTCGCACTTGTCCGCGCGATCGCTATCCCGTGTGTTTTGTTCACTTACAAATTTCTCCCTCTGAAATTGACTGGAACCGCCACCCGGCTAAGGTGGAAATTTATTTGCACAATCCGAGTTTTTGGCAAGAGCAAGTTAGAGCAGCAATTGCTAGAGTTTTGGAGTTGAATGAAGATGTTTTGCCGCAGCCTTCCATACCTGATCGAGTCGGACAATTGCTGAAGGCATCGGAACAAAAGGGTGCTTATCTTACCAGTATTTCTACTTCACGGAATGATGGTGATGAAGAGGTAAAAAATCACAAAATAGGATTAATGGAATTGAGGGCGATCGCTCAAATTCATAATACTTATATTGTGGCGGAACATCCCAGCGGAATGTGGTTAGTGGAACAGCACATCGCTCATGAGCGAGTTTTGTACGAGCACTTGTGTAATGCTTGGCTGCTAACATCTCTAGAAAAACCAGTAATTCTTAGCCAATTATCGGCACTTCAAATTGAGAATTTGTCCCGCTTGGGTTTGGAGGTAGAAACTTTTGGCGAACAGCTATGGGCGGCGCGGGAAGTACCGCTATTGTTGGCCGATCGAGATGATTGTGCAGATGCTCTTTTTGAACTCAGTAAAGTAGCCGATTTGCAAGCGGCTCAAGTTGCTACTGCTTGTCGCAGTGCTATTCGCAATGGTACTCCTTTAAGTCTGGATGAAATGCAAAATTTGTTGAATGAATGGCAACAAACTCGTAATCCCCGCACTTGTCCTCATGGCCGCCCAATCTATTTTGCTTTGGAAGAATCGACTCTGGCTCGCATTTTTCGCCGCAGTTGGGTGATTGGCAAAAGTCATGGAATTTGACAATTACAATTGAAAAATAAAACATGAAAAACATGGTTGCCTTTGTGTCAATTGTTTTAAATATAATTTTGCTATCTGCGATCTTCCTCTATGCAGGGAATCGGGGCTATTTGGGTAGAGGTTTGGTAATGGCGAATGTGAATTATCTAGAATTGCCAACAGATACCCTGAGTTCTCAATCTGGGTGGCAAGATGAGGTAAAATATCAAGTTGCTGTTACCCAGAATAAGCAAATAAGAACTTGTTTTTTTGGGGATTCTATCACTTCGATGCTGGGAAATACTCTGGGAAACGATAGTTTTAATTTTGCGATCGGCGGGATGAGTGCGATTTCTCAGCTAGAACAGTTAAAGTTGTTAACTGCTGCTAACATTCGGTGCGATCTAGCGATTATTGCTCTCGGTACTAATGATGCTATTTATAGAACTATGGATGAGCAATTTCTGAAAAATATGAGGCAAATAATCGCTACTATCAAAAAAAATATGGGGGCGGAACAGGTGGTTTTGCTGACAGCTTTTTACTCGACTGTTGAGGCTAGCCATGATGTCAGTGTTGCGGCTCCTATTCCGAGAGTCGATCGGTTTAATCAGTTGATTCGTCAAGTGGCTGCGGCCCAAAAGTTACCTATTTATGAAGCAGGCGTGCAGCGGTTATTTGAGGGTAAAGCTTTGAAGGCTAATTTGACATCGGATGGTGTTCATCTTAATCTTGATGGCAAAAAAATCTATCGTGAAGCTTTATTAAAAATAGTGGCTGATTTAGATGAAAAAAATTAGAGTATATTAAAAGTGAAATAATGTACCTTTTTCAGTTTTTTTTAGCAACAGGCAAGATGCCTGTTTTACAATATACAACGCCTATTTTACCAAAAAAAATGTCTATGTTACAATAAAAATATTTCTGGTGGAACAGGCATCTTGCCGGTTTGTGATATTGGCAGAGAATGTGAATTACAAATTAATCAATAATCAAAATGGATTTTCCGATAGCGCGACAACTATTTTATCGAGAAATTAATCAGCCAGATAGCTCGATCGATCTGGCGAAAGCTGCCCTTTACATAGCTTTAGAAGAATACCAAAATTTCGAGCCGGAGGAGTATTTAAACATCCTGGATGCGATGGCGGATGAATTGCGCGATCGCCTGCCGGCACAGAATTATCCCCTGCGAGTAATTCAAACTATTAACCGCTACTTATACGAGGATTTGGAATTTGCGGGTAATGATGCTGATTATTACGATCCTCGCAATAGCTTTTTGAATCAAGTGATCGATCGGCGTACTGGTATTCCGATCTCTTTGTCTCTGGTTTATTTGGAAGTTGCTAAACGGATTGATTTTCCGATGGTGGGAATTGGGATGCCTGGACATTTTTTAATTAAGCCAGATTTTGAAGATGCTGGCATTTTTGTTGATGCGTTTAACGGCGGCGATATCTTATTTCCTGAAGATTGTCAAGGGAGACTTTCCCAAATTTACGGTCAACCTGTGGAGTTGCAGCCGGCATTTCTCGCGCCGGTAAGTCCCAGGAAATTGTTGGGGCGAATGCTGGGAAATCTCAAGGCGATTTATTTGCAACAGGGAGATGCTGTGAGGGTTTTGGGGGCGGTGGAACGGCTTTTGCTGCTATTTCCAGATGCACTGGGGGAAAGGCGCGATCGCGGAATTCTCTACTATCAACTTGGCCGCTTGACGGAAGCGCGCAGTGATTTAGCAATATATCTGAGAAATGCTCCTCATGCTCCTGATGCTGCTAGAATTCGTCAATTGCTCGATCGGCTCGATGCGATCGACTGACCCAATTGCTTTCGGTCAAGTCGAAAAAANNGACTGACACGCACAGAGACGATCGCTCAAAAAAGAATTTTGACGTAAAAAGGCAGAAACCCATGAACTTTCAGTTTCAATCAGGTGCTCTCGATGGAATGGGCCGGCAGTCAGCTCATTTAACCAAGAAAATGTCCAAGTCTTTATCATTCGGTTTGGCACTTTTGTTGGGAACAAGTACAGTGTTGCTAAGCAGCGGCAAGGCTTTTGCATTAGAACAAGTCACCGTGAAATACGGCGCTGTTGACGTAACTTTACCGATGAGCGACTTGCAAAGCTTGGCACAAACTGGCAAACCATCACCTCAACTGCAAAGTGTTCTGAGTCTGGCCAAACAAACTCCTGAATCAGTGCGCGATATCTTAACGCGAGAAGTGCCTCTAGATTCTCAATTAGTAGCAAGGCTGGCAAATACTTACTTCGGGGAAATTGTTTTCAAACAATTGGGCGAGGTTGCTTATAGTACCACAACTCGCGCTGAAAGCGCACCAGCACTGCGGGATGCTTTGGTAGCAGCTTCTAAAGATGGCAAAATGTCGCTGATGGAAGTGATGCAAAATTACAGCCCGAAGGCTTTAGAAGTGGATGGAAATCAAGCTATGGCTGTCTACCAGCGAGTGTTCAAAGATGTGCAAGATTTGCAGGCTATGTATCAGAATTCCCCGGCTTTGCAAAGTACGGCAGGTCAAGCAGTTAATTCGGCGAGACAAATGATTTGTCAGCCCAATTCATCGGGGAATATGAAGTAATTGGGCATGGCATGGGGCATGGGGCATGGGGCATGGGGCATTGGGCATGGGGCATTGGGCATGGGGCATTGGGAATTGCAAGTCAAAAG
>DPLL01000361.1 GCA_003542015.1 Microcoleaceae cyanobacterium UBA9251
GGGCATTGGTTATTGGGCATTGGTTATTGGGCATTGGGCATTGGTTATTGCCAGATCCAAGCAAGTAACAAATAACTAATAGCCAATAACTAATAGCCAATAACTAATAGCCAATAACCACTGACCAATAACCACTGACCAATAACCACTGACAAATAACCACTGACAAATAACCACTGACAAATAACCACTGACAAATAACCACTGACTAATGACTACTGACTACTGACTGCTGACTAATGACTAATGACTAATGACTAATGACTAATGACTAATGACTAATGACTACTGACTACTGACTGCTGACTTAAGTCGGTACAAGTTCGCCTGGCCGCAATGCAGCCCATTTGCCGGTCTCTTGCTTGAAACTTTGACAACCGACTACATCCCATTCCATTTCTACTTCATCTTGGCGGGGGCGGATGTTAACGTTGATTGTCGGTTCTACGGCATCGAAATCGGGTGTTTCGGTGAGGTGAGGCTGTTCGTGCTGTCCTTCTACGGCGTGGTAGGTGAAGCAGCGGTCTACATAGTGGCAGTTAACACAAATACACATTCTTGATATCCTCTGTGAATTTCAAAAAGATTGGTGAAATTTGAGCTTTCTGTTAATCTAGCGTAGCAAGAGTTTTATTGTTGTAAGTTTATTTATTTTTGTTGCGATGTCGATTAATTTACCACCTCCATTATCTCCTGATTCTTGGCCGTTTGATTTGGAACTGCTGACGCCACCTGTTTATTTGGTGGGCGGTGCGGTGCGGGATGCGCTGCTCTTGAGGCGATCGCCTTATTTTGATTTGGATTTTGTTATGCTAACACGGGCGGTGAAGACTGCTCGAAAAATTGCCGATCGCACCAAAGCTGGGTTTGTCTTATTGGATGCGGAACGCCAGATTGCGCGGGTAGTGTTTGCGGGCGGTACGGTGGATTTGGCGCAGGCGGAAGGGGGGAGTCTGGAGGGGGATTTGTGGCGCAGGGATTTTCGGATTAATGCGATCGCCTGGAATCCTTTTACCGGAGAAATCATCGATCCTGTGGATGGTCAAACTGATTTGCGGCTGGGTTTGGTGCGGATGATTTCCCGCGCCAATTTGGAAGATGATCCGCTGAGGTTATTAAGAGCATACCGTCAAGCGGCGCAGTTGGGTTTTGCGATCGAACCGGAAACCCAATCTGCTATTCGCGAATTAGCACCGTTGTTGAGTCAGGTAGCGGTGGAACGGGTGCGGACAGAATTGGGTTATTTGTTAAGCAATTCTAACGGTGTACCTTGGATTTGTCGCGGTTGGGAAGATGGTTTGTTTTCGATTTGGTTTGAAAGTGCGATCGACCGTTTTGATACTTTAACAAAAATTGACGCATCTGCTGCGAATTTAGCCGCAATTTATCCAGATTTGGGTAAAGAATTTTATCGCCAGATTCGAGATACAATTAAAACGCCGTTGTTGGCGATCGCAAAGTTGGCTATGTTGGCAGATTCTGACCAGACAATTGCTGAAACCCAGTTGCTACGGTTAAAGTATAGCAATGCTGAGATCAAAAGTGCGATCGAGCTTTTGAAATACTTGCCCAAATTGCAACAAAAGGCAATTTCCGAGATGTCTTTGCGAGAACAGTATTTTTTGTTTCGAGACGTGGGAATAGTATTTCCAGTTTTAGCAGTTTTGGCTGTAGCCGTGGGAGTTTCCCTGGATGAAATTTCACTGTTAATTAATCGCTATCTTGATGCGGGCGATATAGTTGCTCATCCCACACAATTAGTTAGCGGCAATGATTTGATGGAATATTTAAGTTTACCAAGAAGTCCGCGCATTGGTCAATTATTAATGGAAATTCAATTAGCGCGTGTCGAGGGGATAATTTCTACTCGCGAAGACGCGCTGAAATTGGCGAAAGAGTTAGTGAATTAGTCATGGACGCAGAAACCGGGTTTTTTACGTAAATACTGCATTTGAGCCTTTAACACTGATAAAAAACCCGGTTTCTTTGATATTCATGCGTAAATCCTGTGAATGTTAGCTGATATTAAATGATCCTGCTTACAATTTTCACAACGTACTAAGCCTGTTCATTTATACTTGCTATTAATTCTTCCGGCAATTCAAACTTCCCATCTGCACCAGATTCAAACTCCATAACTTTCAACACAGCATCAACATTCAACGGCCCGTAAATGTGAGGATAAAGATCTCCGGCGGCATCTTCATATTTAACTTCTGCTTCCACTTTCCCAGAGTCAATCCAAAGCAAAAGCAATCCTTTTTTGCCAACAAAGAACTTATTGGCAGATTTAACAACTTGCGGGAGTGTTGAACAGTGAATAAATCCTTCAGAGTCTAGGGTATCACCGCGATAGAATTGAAGCTGTTTTGCTTCTTCCCACTGTTGGCTTTGAGCGATGTGAAATATAATGCTCATAATTGGATAAGTTTTATGTTTTATCGATAATTAGAGGGAAAATTTCCGCGACAAGTGACTGTCAACCTCATAATTTTAGCATCGATTGCACTTTATATCAAATCCGTTGGCATCGGAATTAATATTACCCGAAATCAGGAGACGGCAATGCCGTTTCCCTACAATATTATTTTGGGGTAGGGACACTCCAAGAGCCCATAGGTGTCAACTTAACTTCTAACCCAGTCACAGACTGCTGTTTAACTATTAAATCTAGATCCCCCGCATTCTTGCCCCCTACTCAACCCCTACTCCCCTTAAGAAGGGGGGAATAAGAACTTGCTCAAAGTCACCCCCTACTCCCCTTCTTAAGGGGGATTTAGGGGGATCTCGACTTAGGTAAAAGCGAGAGATACCAAGGGTTTCAGGCTTAAGTTGACACCAATGGGCTCCTGGAGTGTCCGACCTTGCTTAGCACGGCACAAGTACATCCGATCGACCCAAAACCCTCATATCTTCCTCATCTAATTCAACTGGCGTACCGCTGCGTATTAGTTCCACAAAATCCTCATTAGGAACCATAATACACAAAGCATACAAACGTTCATTTCCAGTATTTTTAATTACGTGAGTGCTTGTTGGAGGCACTAACAAACTATCTCCTGCCCTAATACTAACAGTTTTGCCGTCACAGGTTGCTCGCCCTTCTCCCTTGAGTACAAAAAACATTTCTACTGCAAATTGGTGTCGGTTCGGAGGAGTTTTGCCGCCGACATCAAAAATTTCGATACAAACCGTTAATGAACTATTAGCCGTTACCGGATCGAAGACAATAGCTAATCTATTAGTATCCTGCGGACTAATGCGAAATGCTTGGTAGTCTTGAGGAGACTTAACCACTGGAATCATGCACTGATTTGTCATGTTTTTATTATTGTAAGTTATCAGTTGTTATGTTTTTGATGTCATTAGCGAGGGAGCCAGAGTCATTAGTTTAGGATTTAGGTATGGGTGGCCAGAAACCGGGTTTTTACGAGAAGACCCGTTACAGGCGACAAAAACTGCAAAAACCCGGTTTCTTTGGTGCTGGTTGTTATGTTTCTGATGTCATTATGACTAATGACTGCTGACTAATGACTGCTGACTAATGACTGCTGACTAATGACTCATGACTAATGACTGCTGACTACTATTTAATTGTTTCTAACATAGCCTGAGAATCTGACAAAAAACCAAAACATTGTTTGACGTTATACAGAGTAGCTTCCCAGCAATAATCGGGCGATGTCGTAGCAGTACAATCTTTGACCAAAATGCAGTCATAACCGAGAAAATTAGCATCTTGCAGCGTAGTCATAACGCACTGATCCGCGTTTACTCCCCCAAAGAAAAGTGTAGTTTTGCCCAGGTTTTTCAGAATACTATCTAAAGGAGTATCCCAAAAGCCACTCATCCGATATTTATCAACGCAAATATCCTCCGGTTTCTGTTCCAATTCATCGACAACAGCCGCCGCCCAACTCCCCGCCGTCAAAACTGGTGCGCCGTTTTTTGGTAGCGGATCTCCCAAGCCTACGCCGTCGCCTGTGGGATTATAAACGTGACGGGAAGCTGCACTAATATTGAGCAAATCTGGGCGGTTTCCCCAGTTGATCCAAATAATTGGAATTGCGTGCGATCGCAATTTGGGCAGTAAATTGTTTAAAGGATTAATGGGAGTTCTGGCGGGATTTACATCTACGCCAATATGTGCTAACCAACCGTCGGGATGACAGAAATCATTTTGCATATCTATCACCAGCATTGCAGCTTTTGCCAAATCCAAGCGCAGGGTTTTAGTTTCTGTTTCCAGGGTAACAATTTTGGGCTCAAGTTGCGATCGGGTGATGTCGGCAATTTTGGCATCAACTTTCCAAGCAGTCGGTGGCACGCCCAAGGTACGGAGAGAATCAGGATTCATATTTATTGACATCCAAAAAAAAAGTGACTTGAGAACTATTTATTGTGACTAACTTGTGATAACCTAAATATTGGCTAAAGTTAAGTATCTTAAGGAATTCTCAAAGATTTCTCAGGATTATGAACTTTAATGTAGTTTTGCGATAGTTCGGTTGACCCTGGCTAATAATACAAGAAAAATAGATCTGAATGTACTAAAAGGATAAAATAGTGAGACAGCATTCTTTTGCCCTATACTGTTTTGTAAATATATGTGATCTGGAAAAAATCTGTCTAGCTGGGGCTTGACTTGGAAGAGACAGAGAGTTTGACGGCAAACATTGAGATGCAAATCAAAAACATGACAATCAAGAGAGGTTATTAAATAATGGTCAGCAATGTAGGTGTTTACGATGTTATCTGCTTCGGTGATGAAGTTCCAGGGGTTCTAGCTGCTATTTCGGCTGCCAGAGAATATCGGCGCAGGACAAATCGGTATCCGCGAGTTCTGCTAATGTCCAAAGGAAGTTTACAGGAAGGAATTGGCGGGCATTTAGTAAGAGGCAGACTTTCTTATTTAGATAGAAGCCAGATTAGCCTAGAAATTCAAAAATCTTTAGGTATAGAAACCTTTGGTTCACCGGCGGCTATTTATAAAGAATTCCTGCAAAAATCCGGTGTGATTTGGATTGCACTTGATCCCCAAAAAGCCCATGCAGCGCTTCAACAAATGCTGTCACAAGCTCAGGTAGATATCCTCAGCAGAGTCGAAATTAAATCCGTCAGCAAACAAGGTAAAAAAATTGCCAGTATCACCACCTCTAAAGGCACTATTTACACCGGCAAGCAGTTTATTGATGCCACTGTCAACGGTGAATTAGCTCAAGCTGCCGGCGTGAACAAGCTGAAGGGATTTGAAACATTTGGCCTTCCTTACTCGGAACTTCCAGTCACCCTCATTTTTGAAACCGCAGGGCTCAGTCCAAAAACATTGAAAGAACTCGATTATACCTATCTAAAACGCTTCACAAACATTGCGGATTTAGAGGCTCAAAGATTTCTGCTGCACGCTGCTGGTATGGATGCCAAGCTAGTAGAAGAACTCCGCATGGAAATGGTCGATACCAGAGGCAATCTCAAAACTCTGTGGGCTGGTACTGATTACATCGATGTTCGCTCACCGGCTCTGTCTGCATCTTATCACTCTTTTAGAGGAACAAGACTATTGTTTCCTCAAACCAGTGCAGTCTTAGATGAAGGAAATATAGCAATACTTCCGGGCGAAAGACTTTCTTGGAATGCACTTTTATTTGCAGTCAACAGCAGCGAAGCAGAAGCCTTGGCAAATAGTGGAGGAAAACCAACTCCTAGGATGCTACAAGAGATGTCATTTTTGACAACTTGGCTGAAGAGTTTGGGAGCTACTTCTGTGATTTCCGGTTCAGAACTTTATATCAGACACGCTGGCAATATTACGGGAGTTGTGGAACCTTTAACAGGCGCACAAATGCTGTTTGGTGGCGTACCTGCTAATGAGGCACTGGCAACATTTAGCTATCATTTTGATATCCGGGGAGGCATCGTAGGTATTGAGGAAACAGCCAATAATAAAGGGTGGTTAAAAAATCTCAATTTTCAACGACCAACCTTCAATATTGGCATCCGCCACGCATTAGTTAAAAACGTTCCTAACCTGGCAGTGGTGAGTCCGTGTTCGGGATTTGAAGGGTTTGCTTGTTCTGTCGGCAGAATTGTTGAATTCAACGTCGCAGTTGGTCAAGGTGTCGGTATCGCGGCTATTCATGCCATTCTCACTAATAAAAATTTAGCGGATGTATCTAACGGAGAAGTGAGGCAAGTTCTCGTTGCAACAAATCAATTACCTAAAATTTTTGGCGTGGCCAACAATTCTGAAGGTACCCTAATGGCGCAATTCGAGGGTCTTTTTGATTCGAGTTATATCGCATAATTTCATTATCCTCTAATTCTACGGTAAAATAGATATGATAAAACAATCATGTTTGGGAACAAATTGACTAGAAAACTGCACGGATGGCAGCGAATACTGGCTTTAATACTTGCTTTCGCGATCGCAATTATTTCCTCTGCCATATTCTCCCCCCATCTCTCGGCTCAAATTCCGCCAAAAAATCCCAGAAAAACAGAATTGCGCGGTGTCTGGTTGACTAACATTGACAGCGATGTTTTTTTCTCGCGCAAAAACGTAACTGACGCTGTAAATAGACTGGATGAACTCAACTTTAATACCATCTATCCCACGGTTTGGCAAGGGGGCTATACCCTGTATCCCAGCGCTGTAGCCAAACGAGTATTCGGAAAGTCGATCGACCCTTCACCCGGATTACAAAATCGAGATGTTATCAAAGAAATTATAACACAATCTCATCTCAAAGGTATAGCTGTAATTCCGTGGTTTGAGTTTGGTTTCATGGCTCCCGCA
Source organism: Microcoleaceae cyanobacterium UBA9251 (assembly GCA_003542015.1). Lineage (GTDB taxonomy): Bacteria > Cyanobacteriota > Cyanobacteriia > Cyanobacteriales > Microcoleaceae > Microcoleus. Next base: position 6,797 of record DPLL01000361.1, read on the forward strand.
GACTCTGAATTAGCCAGACTTCATCCCGACTGGCTGGCCAGGCGACGCGACGGTTCAACTATTTGGAAAGAAGGCACAAATGACCGAGTTTGGCTTAACCCTTTTCATGCCGAAGTACAGCAATTTATCCTAGATTTAATTGTGGAAATTGTCGATAAGTACGACCTAGATGGCATCCAATTCGACGACCATTTTGGCTTACCAGTGGAATTTGGCTATGAACCAACAACAGTGTTAATGTACCAAAAAGCCATTAAAAGCCGTCCCTCCAATGACGCCCGCGAAACCTTCTGGATTCGATGGCGTGCTGACAGAATCAACGACTTTATGGCGCGAGTATTCCACGCCATAAAATCCCGCAAACAAAAATGTATAATCAGCCTATCTCCTAACCCTTTACACTTCGCATTACCCGCCCACTTGCAGGACTGGTTTACCTGGGAAAGACGCGACTACATCGAAGAAATTGTGCTGCAAGTTTATCGCAGCGACATCAAACGTTTTAATACCGAACTAGAACGAGAAGAAGTGATATTAGCCAAAGAACACATTCCAACTGCAATCGGCATTTTAACAGGATTAAAAAATAGTTCTGTTTCGCTGAAACAAATTCAAGATCAAGTCCAATCAGTGCGAAAAAGAGATTTTGCAGGCGTTTCATTCTTTTTCTACGAAAGCCTATCAAATTGGGCAAAGGAAACCCCAGAACAGCGAGATTCAGCACTCCGAACATTCTTTCCCACAAAAATACAACGCCCCTCTGTTTAAAATATGGTACGATGGTTTTAGGTGTTGTAGATAGTCGTAATGGCTTGATTTTTTAACTCGGATTTTTAATGACTCAGGCAGAAGGAAGAAACAATTCCCAATTCCCAATTCCCAATTCCCAATTCCCAATTCCCAATTCCCAATTCCCAAATTATGAATGTAATTCCCGCGATCGACTTATTGGATGGAAAATGCGTCAGACTCTATCAAGGAGACTACGCGAAGTCGCAAACTTTTAACGACAACCCCGTCGCAGTCGCCAGACAGTGGGTAAATGAAGGCGCAACCATGCTGCATTTAGTAGACCTCGACGGGGCCAAAGCAGGTCATCCCGTCAACCAAGCAGCCATTGAAGCCATTGTCAGAGCCGTTGATGTTCCCTGTCAAGTAGGAGGCGGAATGCGCGATCGCACTTCTGTTGCTGCTATCCTCAATTTAGGCGTTCGGCGGGCGATTCTCGGCACCGTCGCTGTCGAACAACCGCAATTAGTCGGTGAATTGTGCGCCGAATTTCCCGGTCAAATTCTCGTCGGCATTGATGCCAGAAATGGTAAAGTAGCAACTAGAGGCTGGCTAGAAACATCGGCAGTTTTAGCAACAGAATTAGCACAGCAAATGGCAGAATTAGGTGCTGCTGAAATTATTTATACCGACATTCACCGCGATGGTACAATGGAAGGCCCGAATTTGGAATCTTTGCGAGAAATTGCCAATGCTATTTCGATTCCGGTGATTGCTTCCGGTGGCGTTAGTTCCATTGCAGATTTGTTGAGTTTGTTGGCTTTGGAACCAATTGGTGTCAAAAGTGCGATCGTTGGTAGAGCCATTTATACTGGAGATATCTTGCTAAAAGAAGCAATTCAAGCAGTAGGTCAAGGGCGATGGCAAGATGTTCCCCCAGATTTGGGTTCTTCAAGTTTTGCTTGATAGTAATTCCCTCAGCGAATTATGACTTATCCCCACATTCCCGACTTCTTGAAAAAGTCGGTAATTTAACAGAAATAGGAATTACGCACTCTGACCAAAGAAACCGGGTTTTTTACCGAATCTGCTGGCTACAACAGGTCTTTTCCTGAAAAACCCGGTTTCTGCGCGCCAGCGTAATTCCTCATTGTTCTTATCATCACCTCACTCATGTTTGTGAACCATACAATTACAGCTTTAAGTTCTGGGATGGCATCCCTAGTTGCTCCCATACCTTTGTTAGCAACCGTAGAAGCCGAATATTCTCCCATCGTCCTCAGCGGAGTTTTACTTAGTTTAGTCGTGATTTATCTCGCCAGTAAATTAGGCGCCGAAGTAGCTAAAAACTTCGATTTTCCCCCTGTTTTGGGTGAATTAGTCGCAGGGGTAATTGTCGGAGTATCGGCATTACACCTCATCGTCTTTCCCGAAGCTGGGCTGTCAGCCTCAGACTCTGGGATTATGACTGTTTTGCAATTAATTAATCATCTCTCCCCAGCCGCCGTCACCAGTATCTTTGAATCCCAGAGTGAAGTCATTTCAGTGTTAGCTGAATTAGGCGTGATTATTCTGTTGTTTGAAATTGGCCTAGAATCGGATCTCAGACAACTTAAGGAAGTCGGAATTCAAGCTGTTGTTGTCGCCTGTGTTGGCGTGGCAGTTCCCTTTGCCGCCGGTACTGCGGGCTTGATGATTTTCTTCCATACTGCGGCGATTCCAGCGATTTTTGCCGGGGCGGCTTTGACGGCAACTAGCATTGGCATTACATCGAAAGTTTTGTCGGAATTAGGACAACTGAAATCTAAAGAAGGTCAAATAATTGTCGGTGCGGCGGTGATTGATGATGTCCTAGGAATTATTGTCCTAGCTGTTGTTGCTAGCTTAGCTAAAACTGGTGAAATTGATGTGGTTAATGTCATTTATTTGATTGTTAGTGCCACTGCTTTTTTGCTCGGTTCCATTCTGTTGGGTGGTTTTTTCAACAAAACCTTTACTGGGGTTGTAGAGACACTCAAAACTCGTGGCAATATTGTGATTCCGGCATTTATTTTTGCCTACTTCATGGCATTTCTGGGCAATGCAATCCATCTGGAAGCGATTTTGGGTGCCTTTGCTGCGGGCTTGGTTTTGGATGAAAGCGATGCGCGTAATGAGTTGGATGAATTGGTGAAACCTATCGCCGATTTACTTGTACCCATCTTTTTTGTGACGGTGGGAGCCAGGGCGGATTTGGGAGTTTTGAACCCCACAGTCCCGGATAATCGGGCGGGACTTTTGATTGCTGTTTTCTTGATTTTGGTGGCGATTATTGGCAAGTTAGTTACAGGCTGGGTGGTTTTTGGTCAGCCGGGAATTAATCGATTGGCGATCGGAGTGGGGATGATTCCGAGGGGAGAAGTCGGATTAGTTTTTGCCGGCATCGGTTCGGCGAGTGGGGTTCTTGATAAACCGTTGGAAGTCTCGATTATTATCATGGTGATTCTGACGACTTTTTTGGCTCCGCCATTTCTGCGGATTGCTTTTGGTGAACCGGCAGAACCTCCAACTACAGGAGCACCTTCTAAGGAGCAAATCGTTTGATTGAGGGAATTTGAGTTGAGGGCGATCGACTATTCTGAAAACACAAATACAGTACCCAGATACCCGACTTCTTTAAGAANNATTTGTTAGTTGTTATTTGTTATTTGTTAGTTGTTATTTGTTAGTTGTTATTTGTTAGTTGTTATTTGTTAGTTGTTATTTGTTAGTTGTTAGTTCTAATAACGAACAACCAATAACTAATAACCAATAACCAATTCCCTATGCCCAATTCCCTATGCCCAATTCCCTATGCCCAATTCCCTATGCCCTATGCCCAATTCCCTATGCCCAATTCCCAATTCCCAATTCCCTATGCCCAATTCCCAATTCCCAACTTGATATTACAACTTCATTTTCAACTGATAACAATTGTCAGCGAGTTTAATCAGTTCGCCGAGGCCCCAAGTACCTTGATCGTTCAAAAGTTCCGCTAGTTGCTCCGGGATGGCTTCTAGGCCCAGAAATGCCCCGCTAATGGCACAAGACATTGCTGCGGTCGTATCCACATCGCCACCGACGGCGATGCTAGTACAGAGAGTTTCCCAGTAATCTTCAGGCGATCGCAAAAACGCATATAAACTCCACAAGACGCTACCGACTACAAAGGGCGAAATTCCTTGCCAAGAGCGATCGTAGTTTAACGGTAGTCCAGCTCTAGAAATCAACTCTACGGCTGATTCTGGGGGCAATTTGACCCATTCAATCAAATCTTTCAGCAACGCGGCAAAGGAAGAATCAACTTCTCCTACCCAGTCGCTCAGTTGGCCGAGAAATGGCTCAGTTTCAATAGTTGCAGATTGCAGGGCGATCGCCACAGCCCCGGCGATCGCCACAGCCCCCGCAGAACACCGCGAATCTTGATGGGTGATGCGCCCTTGATCGCAAGCAGCTTCTATAAGCTGAGACGGGCGATCGTAGAATATTAAGCCGATCGGTCCAGCCCTCATAGCACTACCATTACCAGCACTGGGAGCAGGAGTACCAGCTTTTTGCCAAGCAACGCCCCGGATTAGGCGGTTTGCAGCTTCTTCAGTCGATCGACCGCGCCCGACAATGCGCTCTTGAGCGAAAATGTCAGCAATACGGGTGGCGTAGTCGCTGGGGTCAAATTCGCCACAAGCGAGATAACTTTGGAGGAGTTCGCGGGCGAGTTGGGAATCGTCGGTGTATTGACCAAAAGGAAAGCCGAAGCGATCGCGATCCTTGATTTTTTTTAGTCTAACTTCATAGCTGACAAAATTTTGGCAAACTTCGGGCGGATAGCCTTCAACTCTACAGCCTATAGCATCGCCGAGGCACTGACCAATCAGACAACCTCTAAATTGTTCTAGACGCGGTACTGTCATTTATCTAGCTTTAAGTAGGTCGATCTAATCTTAATATTAAATCCCCGACTTCTTAAAGAAATCGGAGATATGGATATGACGTGAAACCCTCTGTATC
>DPLL01000358.1 GCA_003542015.1 Microcoleaceae cyanobacterium UBA9251
GTAATGGGTCATCGGTAATGGGTTATTGGCACCAACAAATAACAAATAACCAATAACAAATAACCAATAACCAATAACAAATGACAAATAACCAATAACAAATAACAAATAACAAATGACAGAAGTGACAGCAATATCTGCACAAGCAGCGGCTCTGCTGCTTCACTACGGTTTTGACCTAGGTGGCTACAAATCCGAGAAATTGGTGATGGAATGGCTGACCAAATATCCCCGCCAATGGCTGCGTTTAGCAGTGGTTGAAGCGCTATATCAAGGTCGCTACAAAGCTGTTTCTGTGGAACAAATATTGAGTATGTGGCAGCGGCTGGGTCAACCTCTTTATCATTTCAATGGCGAGTTTGAACGTTTGGTTTGCAACAATTTTCCTCAAGATTTAACGGTTGAAAGTGATGCCAAACAGGCGCCGGAAAAGATATTTTTGCCGACGGCTGAATCGGATGTCGGTGTCCCAGAACTAGATTTGTTGCCGCCGCCAGAGCCAGAGTGCGATCGGGTGCAACATCCAGAATTCCCAGAGATCAAGACTCAGGAAATAGAAGCATCATCCGCAGTCAATCGCATGAGGGAAACTGCGGAAGTTGTGATTTATGAAGAAGATTTGGCAGTGACTGCGGTGGCAGACCAAGCCGAAGCAGATCGGGAAATTGCCGAAAAATCGGTGGCAAAAATAGCCCCAATTGTCAAACACACTGATTTTCACTCCAAATTAACAGCCATTGCCCGAGAAGGCAAAAGGAAGAAGGGAGAAAGAAGAAAGAAGTTTTGACACTCTCCGGGAATCAACGCCACGGAGATTCTTAAGACCACAATTTGAGTCTTAAAGGCGCTGTCAAATCACCTCTACACGCTCGAAACAACTACTGGTACGAGAAGTATTGCAGTTGCGCTTACTTTTGTTTTTAGATTGCTTTCTGAGTCCACCAATAATCCAGTTAGGTACGCTTAACAATTCACTATTGCTTGTTTAACCAGACTACGATCAAGTCGAGGCGAGTTAAATCAGGAGTTACACCTTTTGAGATTGTTTCAGCACGTAGATGGTTGTTCTTACTTGCTTTTCTAAATTCTCAGCTATTTAGCACAAGATATTTGATATTGCAACAAAGTTTTACAATTAAAGCCGTCCTATAAGGACGGGGCTTCAACCCTGCGCTTCGCTCCACCCATTTTGTTGGTGAATTTTGGGAATTGGGAATTGGGAATTGGGAATTGGGAATTGTTTTTAACTGTTAATTTTTCACAATTACTCCCATGCGAATTTCCGAACAAAAAGATGCCTGTTCCCTACCGTTTGTTTGCTTGACAACGCTGGTACGCAGTCGGAGGTTCGGCATGAGATACCACAGCCTTTCTTCAGCATGGATGGTTTCGGATTCTGTAATCAATGTCAGCACATCATCTGCGCCCATCACATAGCGGCTGGTGTTCTTATCTTGGAGGACTTGGCCTTCGCTGGGGTTGTCGGGATTGGGTACGATCGCTAATATTGTAGAACCGACTTGTTTGCTACTGGTGCGATCGGGAACATCATCCCAAGTCACCCGCAGGCTAGTGAGCCCAGTGGCAGCAGGATTAATCGAGTGCTGTTGGCAAAGTTTGACGACTGCTGGATCAGTCGCTGTCAGTATTTCTATTTTTAGGTCAGATTTGCCTACCTGCAATTCCCCTGAATGTAGATTGTGTACGGTGCGCTGGGAAAACCATTTACCTGCACTTAACTCGAAAAACTCGATCGCGTCCATGAATTTTGTCTCTGAACTTAATACTTATCTATTTTGTATATTTTAAAGGAAGGGGGCGCACCTGCAAAGCTTTCCGGGAGTTCTGAGTTAAGCAGATTGTCAGTTGGGTTGAGGTCCGAAATCCCGACCAGTTTAATTATAAATCAAAAAAGAGCATTTTTAATTTTTAATTTTTAATTTTTAATTGTTGTGTCTGATGTCACTTGATTAATTTTCCAAATACTTGCTGTCTCCATAGCAGCTCAGTGTTGCCACAAGGGCGATGGTAGCAAATAGTCCTTAAATATGTCATGCTAAGATCAGATAAAAGTTGATCGATCGGGTGGTCAGCAAGGTGCAGCTAGCGATCGCATACATTTGACAAATAAATCCACAAAATTATGAGCGAGTTTACACAAGATTTAGATCAGATGCTGCCAGGAGAACAGACACACTGTCTGGAAATCCTGCCAAGTCAGTTAGCAGCAACTTCAGACGCAGAAAAATTATACAGCTTGCTAACAGATTATAATTTTATCGAAGCTAAGCTGTCAGCATCGGGAGTACAGCCACTAATAGAAGATTACGATTTAGCAACAAATCCCGATATTTTAACCTCAGACGAAAAAGCAGACACCCTCAAATTAATCCAAGAAGCAATTAGGCTTTCCGCTCACATTCTAACCCAAGACAAAACCCAACTAGCCGCCCAACTAATTGCCCGCTTGATGAGCTTTAAAAATACCGAAATTCAGGCACTGCTAGAACAAGCAAAACGCCAGAAAAAACCCTGGCTGCGACCGCTAACACCCAGCTTTACCCGTCCTGGAGGGAGATTACTGCGTACTCTGACCGGACATACAGATTGGGTACAATGTGTAGCAATAACTCCCGATGGCAAGCGGGCAATTTCTGCTTCTTCCGACCACACTTTAAAAGTTTGGAACTTAGAAACAGGAGCAGAAATTTTCACCCTCCAAGGTCATCTTACCTATGTCAATGCTGTCGCAGTCACACCAGACGGCACTAAAGTAATTTCCGGTTCTTGGGACAATACTATTAAAATATGGGATCTAGAAACTGGAACAGAACTCTTTACCTTTGTCGGCGATACATTTGCCGTAGAATCTGTAGCAGTAACTCCCGACGGCCAGCGAGTAATTTCCGGTTCCTGGGATGGCAGTATTAAAGTTTGGGATTTGTCAACAGGGGCAGTAATTTTTAATCTCAAAGGTCATGGGAGTTTTGTACAGTCAGTAGCAGTAACTCCTGACAGCAAACGATTAATTTCCGGGTCGGGCGACAACAGCATCAAAGTCTGGAGTTTAGAAACTGGAACAGAACTTTTTACTCTGACCGGTCATGGAGATTGGGTAAAAGCTGTGGTAGTTACTCCCGACGGCGAAAAAATAATTTCCGGCAGTTACGACGGAACTGTTAAAGTCTGGAGTTTGTCAGAGAGAAAGCAACTTTTTACATTAGGAAATCACGACAGTTTCGTTCAAGCCGTGGCAGTTACTCCTGACGGGAAGCGGGTAATTTCTGCTTCCGGCGACAAAACACTGAAAGTTTGGAGTCTGGAAACAAAAGCAGAACTTTTCACTTTTACCAATCATATTGCCCCGGTGAATGCTGTGGCGGTGACTGCGGACGGGAAGCGGATAGTTTCTGGTTCCTCAGACAAAACGCTAAAAGTTTGGCACTTAGAAACAGGAAAAGAAAATTTATCATTTTCAGGCCATGATGACTGTGTAAATGCTCTGGCAGTGACTGCGGACGGTACTAAAATGGTTTCCGGTTCTGGCGACAACAGCATTAAAGTCTGGAATTTAGAAACACAAGCAGAAATTTTCACNNGGTCATACAGACTGGGTTAATTCTGTTGCCGTTACTCCAGACGGAAGGATGGCGATTTCTGGTTCTGGAGACAAAACTATTAAAGTTTGGAGTTTGGAAACGGGAGAGGAACTTTTTACTTTTACAGGTCACACCGACGGGATAAAAGCTGTTGCGGTGACTCCTGACGGCAATCGGGTAATTTCTGCTTCCGGCGACCAAACTCTGAAAGTTTGGAGTTTGGGTCAAGAACAGAATATTTGTGCTGATTTGTGGAACTTAGCAGTAAAAAATCAACTTTTCACTCTCAAAGGTCATGACAGTTTTGTGAATGCTGTAGCAGTTACGGAAGATGGAAAATTTGCAATTTCTGGCGGGGGAGAAACAAGTTTGAAAGTGTGGAATTTGCCAAGTAGAAAGGAAGCCTTTACTCTGGCTGGTCATGCCGATACGATAACAGCCGTGGCGACGATGGGAACCAGGGCAATTTCTGTTTCGGACGACAATACTCTCAAAGTGTGGGATTTGTTAAGTCGAGAAGTAATTGCTAGTTTCAGAGGAGATAGTGCGTTGAAATCTTGTGCTATTGCACCCGATGGGGTGACAATTGTGGCAGCGGAAGCTTCGGGACAGGTGCATTTTTTGAGGTTAGAAGTAGTCAGTAGTCAGTAGTCAGTAGTCAGTAGTCATTAGTCATTAGTTATTAGTCATTAGTCAGTAGTAAGGTGCGTCGCCCGCAACAATCTGCAAGTTCCATCGAATATCTGACAGCGACGCACCCTACAAATTAGCTATAGTAAGGTGCGTCGCCCGCAACAATCTGCAAGTTCCATCGAATATCTGACAGCGGCGCACCCTACAAATTAGCTATAGTATCGAAAATAGGGTGGGAATTGCCCACCCTACAAAACTAATTCCTCTGCAACTTCACCCCCCGAATCGAATAATCCAAAAGCTCAATAGGGTGCATCAAAGTAACTGATTTTCCCTGCAATTCCAAATGCTTCTTAATTTGCAAAGAACAACCAGGATTCGCCGAAGCAATCAACTCAGCACCAGTATTCAATAAATTCTCAACCTTTTGCTGTCCCAACTCCTCAGCAACTTCCGGCTGCAACATATTATAAACGCCAGCACTCCCGCAGCACAAAGCCGCATCTAAAGGTTCCTTTAACTTCACACCCGGAATTTGTTGTAGCAGTTGACGCGGCTGCAAACTAATCTTTTGTCCGTGCAGTAAATGACAAGCATCCTGATAAACTATCGTCAAATCTCCGTCAATCAAAGGATGAAGTTTTGCAGTCAAACCCGCACTTGCCAAAAACTCTTGCACGTCTTTAACATGGGCCGCAAAATCCTCAGCTTTTTCCCGATATTCCGGGTCATCTGCTAAAATATGACCGTATTCTTTCAAAGTATGACCACAACCAGCCGCGTTGATAATGACAGCATCAACTCCCATGTTTGCAAAACTGTCAATCATTTGTCTGGCTAAAACTTTTGCTTGTGCAGTTTGTCCTTGGTGTTCGGGTAAAGCGGCACAACATCCCTGAGATTTGGGAATCACAACCTCGCAGCCATTCGCCGTTAAAACTCTCACGGTTGCTTCGTTAACAGGCGAGAAAAATAGTCGCTGTACGCAGCCTAGAATCATCCCAACTCGATAGCGCTTCTCTCCTTGGGCTGGAATGACATCGGGCAAATTATCCCGGAAAGACTCGATCGTAATTTCAGGTAAAATTGACTCCATCGCCGCCAATCGGGGAGATATTTTTGGCAACAAACCAGTCAAACGGACAAGTTTTTGCACTCCCAATTTTTGATAGAGAAACATGGGAGCGAGCAAAGGTCGCAATCGGTTAGGATAGGGAAAGAAGTTAAACAGGATAGAGCGAATTAATTTGTCGGAGAAAGTGCGATCGTAATTTCTATCTATTTGATGACGAGTTGCGCCAATCAATTTATCGTACTGCACCCCAGACGGACAAGTTGTCACACAAGCCAAACACCCCAAGCAAGTATCAAAATGCTGTGCAGTTGCTTCATTTAAAGGTGCTTCGCCTTCGTTAATCGCATCCATTAAATAAATGCGGCCTCTAGGGGAATCCATTTCTTTGCCAAGTACCCGATAACTCGGACAAGTAGACAAACAAAAACCGCAGTGAACGCAAGTATCAATTAATTTAGGATTCGGCGGATTATTAGCATCAAAACCCTGTAGTTCTGGAGTTTGTAAATGGGGATTTTGTGCGAGAAAATTGCTTGACTTAGCAGGTTTTAACTCGTCGCTGGAAACTGTATATTTTTCGGAAGTTTGCATATATTACCTAATTGTTTTGGTTTGCAGTAAAGACTTTAGTCCTTCAAACACTTCTCTTCTTTTCTCTTCCTTCGCGGTCTTCGCGCCTTCGCGGTTCGTTAAAAAACAAATCTAGTTCACAAACGATTTAGACTGGGATTTAAGAAAAACTAAAGTCCTTACTAAAAATTTTCAACTAAATGCCGCCAACAAAACGATGGGGATTCAAAATATTTTCCGGGTCAAACTGTTGTTTAATCCGCTGCATTAAAGCGATCGCACTTCCAGTATAGCCCCAAACATCCAACTCTTGCTTAAGAGCGATCGGCGCTGCTAAGACAGTCAGAAAACCGCCTTTGGCTTCGCAGCTTCTGCGTACCTGCAACAGCGTTTCCGCAGTGGCAGTCTCAAACCGTAAAACCCCCAAACCGCTACCTGCATGAATCAGAGCATCTTGTATTGGCAATTCGTCAATTAGTTTGACAGATTCCGAGGGTCTGACTCCTATTTTACAAATAATCGCTGAGTTTTGGGCAGAATTCCAGATAGTTTCTGGTAATGTTTGCCATAATAGATGCTCATCATTCTCGTCGCATATATTTGCTGGCAAACCCAACTTTTCGCCAACTTCCAACAAGCGAGTAGATTGTGCTTTAACACTTGCTGCGATACTTTGAAATCTTACGATCAATCCTTTGCCTTTTCCTAAACCTAATTTTGCTACTAAATCAGGTGATAGCAAATCAACGGCTGTGGGAGTCAAAGCAGAAGATAATAAGATTTGAGTGGCTTTAGCTAAAGCATCAGTTTCCCCAATCAGCACGACTGTTGCAGAGGCGACTGGGAGGGGATAAACTCGGAAAGTGACTTGAGAAATCACGCCTAATGTGCCGTAGGAACCGGCAAATAGTTTCATCAAATCGTAGCCGGCGACATTTTTAACTACTCGCCCCCCGGATGAGGCAATTTTGCCGTCCGATCGCACAAAGCTAATTCCCAATAGTAGATCGCGAACGCCCCGATAGCGGTGTCGCAGGGAACCCGCGTCAGCAGCAGCGACTATGCCGCCCAAGGTTGCGTGCTGTGGATATGCTGGATCGATCGCCAAAAATTGACCTGATGCGGCTAAAATTTGCTGCAAGTCGGCAAACTTCATACCTGCTTCCGCAGTGACCGTTAAATCGCCGACAGCGTGTTCGATCAGTCGATTGAGGCGTCCCGTGCTCACAGCGACGATCGCCCCTACAGAGCTGAATAAAGGCGGTTCTGAAAGCTCCCTGGCGGGGTGAGGGGTGTCTAATTTAACTAAGCCGCCCCAATTGATTTTGCTGCCGTTGCCGCAAATTAATATACCCCCAGGATTTCGGGAAGCACAAGCGACGACTGCCGCGAGTTTTTCTTGGGTGTCGGGAAAAACAATGCAGTCAATGTCGGTGTCGGGGGCGATCGCACTTTTGAGCTTTTCTTGCCAAAAAGCCCCTGCATCTTGCCAGCAAGAGACGCCAGCAGCATCGACAATGCTTTCTAGTTCTTGGATCTGTGCCAAATTTACCGCAGAAATTGATTTCATTAATGTCGATCGAGGCAGTCGGTCTGACAGCCGACAGTACAAATGTTCAGAAAAATGTCTAAAACTATATTATCTTAAATTGCCCTTGCCTACTCTATTTATTTTAAAAGTATTGAAGATGCGTTTTCCCGATCGCCCTTAATCCAAGTTAACGAAAACTTGATAAAATCGGGTATTTCCCTATAAATTATTGACACTTCTCCTCCGTGGAAACTGCTAAGTAGGAGCGCCTAATTAAACGCCGTTATGTAAATTATTGTAAATTCCTGCCAAATTGGCAACCTAGTCTGTTGGCACGGGGTTTTAATTTTAGATAGCCAGATTTATTTGCGTCTACCTACTTAGAGTATCTACAACTGGCGGTAGTCGGTGTCACAATTTTACACATATATGAAAAACTTGATCGCTCAGGATTCAGGAAGAGCGATCGCATTTATCGATCGTCAAGTTAAAGATTATCAAAGTTTGATGGTCGGGGTAAAACCGGGTACGGAAGTAGTCGTTTTGGATGGGCAGACAAATTCAAATCTCATTGAAATTATACCGCACTGGCCAATCTGCGATCCCTTGACTCTCGGCATTGCCTGGGTCCTAAAAACTGAACTAGAATCAGGTGGATTAAACGGTACTCTTTATGTTGATGCACTGAAAAACGCCCTTTCACTGCATCTACTGCACCGCTGTGTACAAAAACCGAATATGCGAGATTGTGAAGGCTGTCTTGATTTTGGAAAATTGCAGATAGTTATTAACTACAGAAATGACTACCTAAGCCGAGATTTACACTTAGCTGAAATTGCTAAATTAGTGCAAATGAGTCCTGATTATTTTTGTCGTTTGTTCAAACAATGAACAGGAATAACTCCCCATCAGTACATGACCCAGTGCCGGATTGAAAAAGCAAAACAGTTGTTAAAAATACCAGATTTATCAATAACCTATATCTCGCAGCAAGTCGGGTTTCACGACCACAGTCATTTTAGCAAGACTTTCTGCAAAATCGTCGGTGTGACTCCTAAGAAATATCGCGATCGACTTGAACAGGACTGATTATGTCATTCTGGCCCTTTACTTCGTTCGTGCCGCGTAAACTCCGCGCAGAATCTCAAACCCTTGCAACAGGGTCCAGGGTTTGGTGGGGGCGGGTTTACGAGATGATCGATTGAGCGGCAATTATTGTTGGTAAAACCCGCCCCTACAGAACTAGGGCGTGTTTTCTTGACCCGAAGATCCCCCCTAACCCCCCTTNNCTTTCGTCACCCCCTACTCACACCCTACTCCCTTCTTAAGGAGGATTTAGGGGGATCAGAATCTGATTGTCAAGGTCAGAAAACACGCCCTAGGGCAGATCGGGAAGACTGTAAACTCACACAGTAGACTCAATCAAAGTTCTAAGGGAGCAACAGCGTTCAATAAATCTTCTAGTATAAACCTGAGCAAAGATTGAGTTGCTAATACTAAACCTAATCTAGCTTGAGCGAGTTTTGGCGTTTCTATTTTCACTTCGCCCCAAATCCGGCACTGGCTGTAAAATGTCTGAAAAGCTGCGCTCAAATTATTAGCTAATTTGAAATAATTGATAGGTTTTTCGTCGTTGTACTGTTCAATAATAGGAGCTAAACTGTCTAGCACTGCTAACAGTTGTGAAATTAAATTGTATTCTGCTGGATGTGTTAATCGCAGTCGCCCATCTTCGTCGAGCCAGGGGATGGGATTTGGATCTGAAAGCGACCAAATTTGCGGTGTTGTAGCCCGATCGAATTCGACGATCGCAATTATTCGATCGCGGTGGGCCATTCGCAGCAGAGAACAGCAGCGGGCGTGGCTGTATTGAATGGGAAACAGTCGATCGACTGACACAACAGGAGATAATATTTGAGACTCTGGAAGTGGTAGCGCAGTTTGAGCTAAACGCTGCAACCAGACGGCTAAAGCTGCATCAGTCAACTCAAACTGAATGATCCCCGACGGCGCGACTGCAATGGTGAAATCTCCGCTGCACAGCGGTTGCAGGGTTTCGGCTAACTGTGTGGCGATTGTCTGGGGTGTCTGCTGCCAGACCTCTTTGATATCTTCTTTGACATCATACCGATCACATACTGACAATTTGAGGGCGATCGCAGATACATACAGCACTCGCGTGCTATTTTTAGCCCGATTTAACGGAATTTCATCGAGTTTCACAGCACTCTTTGATAACAGAGCCGGCACACTGGCTTGGGCGATCGCCTCTTCGATCGCATACCGCAGCCTCCTGT
>DPLL01000203.1 GCA_003542015.1 Microcoleaceae cyanobacterium UBA9251
TCCTGTTTTAAAATCGGCTGATTTTTCCAAGTTACATCAGCGCCTGCTGACTCAGACTGTAAAATTTCCGGTAAAAACTGACTCTCAATCAAAGATAGATAATCAACCGCTTTAGCAAACTGTAAACTTGGGAAAAAAGGCGACATTTCCCAGCGTTTCATCACCTCCAACATATCACGAGTCGGGCCGCCGCCGTGGTCGCCAACTCCCGGTAGCCAAAAAGCAGATTGCAAACCAGTTTTAAATTGCCAATCAAAAGTATAATTTGCCATTTTCACAGATTCTATACCTTCGCCGATCGCCGCAGACATCATACTAAATATTTTAGTACCATCCAACCCTTCCCACAAGAACACGCCATAGGGAAATTCTGTTGTATCATTCCAGCGTAACTTTTGCGTCACAAAATAGTCAAGGCCACCGGCACGCAAAATTTGAGGTAATTGCCATCCAAAACCAAAAGTATCCGGTAGCCAAACTACCCGCATCAATTCACCAAACTTTTCTTGCGAGTAACGCTGACCATAAAAAACTTGTCGCACCATTGATTCAGCAGAAATTAAGTTTAAATCCGGTTCCACCCACATCCCACCGACAACTTCCCAAAGTCCAGCAGCAACCTGTTGTTTAATAGCCGTAAATAAATCAGGCCGATGTTCTTCAATCCAAGCATAAAGAGCAGGAGTAGAATGACAGAAAATCAAATCAGGAAACTCTGATTGCAACTTCAATACCGACTCAAAAGTCCGCTCTGCTGCTAACCAAGTTTCCTCAATTGGCCACAGCCAAGCCAAGTCTAAATGAGCATGACCCAACAAATAGATTTCACCTATATATATAGATGTAGATAATTTCTCCCCACCATCTCCAATGAAAAAAACCAGATGCTTTTCTCTTCCCTCTGCGTTCTCTGCGCTCTCTGTGGTTCCATCCTTTAAATCCCTCGGAACATCCCGCAGACATCCCAGCAAATTTTGCCGTAAAACAGCAAGAGAAAGATCGAACTTTTGTCGATCGCACAAAACCGACCAATCAATCAACCCAACCTCCCGATCAATTTCAGATTTCAGCGTTTCCCTCTTGACAACAAACCCTTGACGTGCTACTATTTCGGTAGAGGAGTATGGGAATTTTAAATTTGCCAAATTACGAGTCAGAAAATTTTGCAAAATCTCCAATTCGTCAGCCACAAAACCAGGGTCGAGACAAGCAGAATCAGCAGATTCATACAAACAAATCGATCGCATTAAAGCACCGGAATCATGACCAGGACTAACTAACCGTAAAATTACTAAAAATTCATCTCCCGGAATTGCGGAATCTGTCAGCAAAACACGATCGGAACAATCAAATAAATCTCCCTGTCCAACCAACTCACCGTTGACAAAAATCTGAGCATCTTCGGCCCACCAAGTCAAACCCAGCAGTAAGCGCAAACCAGTCACAGGATAGCCGCACAAATTGTTAGGAATGAGAAAATGCTGTCCCAAATGTAAAACTTGTTTACCAGAGGGCCAAGCAATGTGACCTTTCTCGTTAAGTTCGGCAACTTGCCAGTTACAAATATTTACATAATCCACCGCCGAGTCGCAATCCGAATATCTCCAGCCAGACTGAACCTCAACTCGACTGAGGCGGCGCAACTTTGCGATAGATTCAGAAATATTATTACTCGCAGGTGGTACAGAAGCGCTCATATTTAGCTAAAATTTATCCTAGGGTTCGCACAGGATGCAATTTGTCAAAAGCTAGCCCAAGCTTAGGGCAGTTGTCAGTCCAAGCGGAGCAATCTCGAATCAACATCCAGTCTTGATTTTACAGCAAAAGTTAATCGGACTTACGCAGTAAACAGGAGAAATCAAGGTTTGAGATTGCTGACTCAGGCTCGCAACGATCTAAAATCCTAGGGAGTGCGTAAGTCATGGTTAAGTAAATCCGGCGCAAATGTCGATCGACCCTCCCGAAAAAATCTCAAATCTTAACTCTCAAATTAAATATATGTCCTCTGGTAACACTGGCCCATACCAAAGCCGACTATTAAATTTTATATCCAGACAGTCTCGCCAAGTCACTGATCGGTGCGATCGAACTTGGCGAAAAGTGAGATTGACTACGCTCAACGCAACGCAAATTCTGCTTTACCCAGTTTACCTGATCGTGCAAAGTTCGCGGATGCTGGGCAGGCAACTGCGGGAATCAAGCAAAAAAGTAGATTTACCGGAATTGCAAGAATTTGTCGGGGAGGAAAATCCCAATTTGTCGGAAAATTGGTTAGAGATGGAAATTGAGGGGGAAAGTGCGATCGACGAAGTTCTGCACATAGCCGAAAATTTGTTGTTACCATCACAAATCTCAACAGTTACCGAAAGCTTTTCGTTTTTAATCAATCCACCAAAACCGACAGCAAAAGTTGCTGCGGATATGCAGTTGCAGCCGGAAAGGCAATTGAGCGGAAAAATCGCAACAACACAAAAAATCACAGGCGAGACGCCTGTGTCACAGAGTCAAGAAAAAAGTGCAAATTTATCACTGTTCAAAAAAGCTTCAGCCTTAGAAAGTCATTTAAACACTGCCGCCGAAATTGCCAATAAACCGCAAGTTCGAGGAATCGCTAGTTTTATACCAGCCCGCACTTTGGTGTTAGTCGGAACTTCCAATCAAATATTAGATATCTTAACCCCCGAACAACAGCAACTTCTCGAAGGGCGAATAATTTGGGAAGTCGCCAACTCCGGGCCACAACGGCGAGAAATTGCCGAAAAAGAGTTAAAATTTAATCTGGGTTTAGAGTCGGCTGCGCGAACATCTCAACTTCCGCCGGTTCGCGGTTTTTGGCAACTGATGACTTGGGTACAAAGTAGCCCGGTTGCGGTGAAAAGAAATCAGTTTGGAGAATCAATCTTCGCGGTCAAAAAAGCAATTAATGCTAGTGTGAATGACAATTTAATTCTAGCTCAAAAAGCCAGGGATCAAATAGCAGGATTAAAAGTCGATCGACAAGCAATTGCCACAGCGAATTCGATGGACCAAAATACCTTAGAATTAGAAACAAGTTTTAATGGTAAGTTCGATCGAGCTGCGAATATTATATCCTTTGTCACATTAGTCGATCGCGCCGCAGCCAACCTGGAAGAATTCAGCTTGCAGCCAGTATCAAAAATCACCGCTGCCTTAACAGAAAATCAGCCGTCAAAAATACTTGATCCAGCCAGCCCCAACACGAATTTAGGCCCTTCCGCCCGCGAAATCCTCGAAAACTACGCTCGAAACATCGAAAAAATGATTTGGTCGTCAGTAGACCAGCTCCTCGGCAAAGAAACAGCAGCAAGTGATAACACTGAGAAAGCCGTAGCAATTCAGTATTATTTAGAACAACAAAATAAAAGAGATACGGAGAAGGTGGAGAGCGATCGACCTTGGCTGAATTGGCAAGACTTATTTGGGGAGCCAGCACCAGCACCAATTGTAGGGGCGGTGCCCCCGTGCCCGCCCTCCCCAGGCCAAGGGGCGGTGTCCCCTGGGGAGCCAGCACCAGCACCAATTGTAGGGGCGGTGCCCCCGTGCCCGCCCTCCCCAGGCCAAGGGGCGGTGCCCCTGGGCCCGCCCTCCCCAGCCCAAGGGGCGGTGTCCCCTGGGCCGCCCTCCCCAGCCCAAGAGCATATATCACAACTCAGCACAAAAGTCAACCATGAGAGCAAAGAAATAGAAACATTGCCCGAAGGTCGATCAGTCAACCTCAGCACCTCTCCTTACCCGGAAGCAATTCAAGCCCTGGTCGCGCAGCTAAAACGAAGCTTGCTCACAAAAGTGAAAAAAAGTCAACCCCAAAAAGGCTCAGATTTAACAATTACTCAAAAAAAGAACTCCGTAGTCGCAGCCACAGGAACTCAAAAGCAAAAACCAACAGCCCCGAACAACGCACAAATCAGCCATTCTCCAGCAGTCACAACCGTGGAAACCAGCAGATTCGTAGCCACCAGCACCACAGCTTCGGCCCTGGAACCTCAAAACAACAGCGCGGACACCAAACAGGAGGGCGACTACTTAGAAACAAAAGCAGTATCAGCGGGATACATTAAGCACCCACTAGAACAAGTGCTCGAATGGCTGGATCAAATCATGCTGCGCCTAGAAACAATCGCGGTGGAAATCTGGGAATGGGCAAAAATCAACTTGCCAAAAATCAAGAACAGCAAAGATAAAATTGACTAATCTTTCGCATATGATAAAAAAGTTACTGCAACAGCAGCAGCAAGTCAACTCAGCATTATCGTATTCTTGGAGACTCCCACAGTGCTAACCCTCAAAATCGTAGTTAATGTAGTTGTCCTATTCTTTGCTTCCCTGTTCATATTTGGATTTTTGTCCAATGACCCAGCCCGGAACCCCAACCGCAGAGACATGGAGTAAACGGGTAATCTCGCCCGCATTGTAGGGGCGCGCCGCAGCCCCTACCGCAGATGACCCACTTCCCAAAAATATCTAGAAAAAACTTGACCTCGCCCGCAAGCGAGGTTAGTTTATGTCGAAGGTAAGTTCTGAAAACAGCCATCTTCCGGCCCGCTATCAGCGACCATTGCAAATTTTGGATGTTGGATTAATATTTAAAGGCTTGCTTTGTAAATGCAAAAATTTAGATGAAAATTTTTTTAAGGATTTGTTTGGCAAAAATTCATTCCACACAAAACCAAGGAACCGACAATCTAAGAATTCAACTAAAATCCACTGACCTGCAAAAAGCATTCACCAGCATTTTTAATTTCTTCAATCTAAAATCTAAAATCTAAAATCTAAAATCGGTTGACTCACATTTTGTAATTATGCCCTATCCGGTACCGCCACCCGAACCCTCTGCCATCATCTACATCGCCCAGCCTAAAAAAGTCGCCCTGGTTGTCGCGGCTAATGATGGAGATACCCGCAGCAACTCCGCAGAAATACCGGAATCAACTCCAGCTATCGTTCAGTCAGAACCAATACCAGCCCCGGAACCCACACCCTCAGCCCTACTCCTGGGCCCAACCGTAGAAGCCGGTCAGCCTTCAGAAATCATAGACCCCGTAGCAGCAGTGGAAAGTGGCGCTGCTACAGTGGGATTTCAAAATCGAGGCTTAGTTAGAGAACCCGAAAGCGGGGAAGCCCAAAAAGACGCTGCGTTTACTACTTACTATTTGCGACCGGTTCCGCGTCCTATTCGTAGTTTGAATGGGGAACGAACCGCAGAGACGCCCTTGGCGCAGACGGAAGAGGCTCGAAAGATGGAAGAGAACACAGGAAGGGAGTTACAGGATAATTCTCCTGAACAGCAGGAGATTCCTGTTCCTGATGTTACTCCAGCACCACCACCGGGCGAGTCGCAGCAGTTCGAGATTCCGACTCCCGGAACGACCCCAGCACCGAAGCCGGCGTCTAAACCAAGCCCGAAACCAAGCCCCAAACCAGCTCAGCCGGGACAGCGGACTTCGCCGTCCCAGCGGACGGTACCTTTTCCAGTGCTCCCGGCAGATACTATTGAAGTTAAGGCTGACAGCCAGGAGTTTGATGACAAGCAGCAAATTGTCACGGCAACTGGTAATGTGGTGGTGCGGTTCCGGCAGACGGTGATTGATGCCGATCGGGCGATCGTCAATTTAGTCACCCGCCAAGTGATAGCATCCGGTAAAGTCGCCTATACTCGCGGCCAGCAAGTAGTGCGCGGTGAGCGGATGGTGTTCAATCTCGGCTTGAATGCTGGGGAGGTTGAACAAGCCAGGGGTGAAATTTTCCTGCCCGCCGCCAGTACCGATTTGACGCCGACATTACCGACTGATATTAGTGCTGGGACGATTCTTGACCAGCCACTGAGTGACAGGATTACCAGCCAGCAGCCGGTACGGGGGGTAAAGTCCTCTGGTGCTGCTACAGTGACTATCGGTGGTGGTGGACAATTGGCGGCCCCTCAAGTTACCGGCGCTGTCAACCGCGTCCGCTTTGAAGCAGAACGCCTCGAACTTCGACCCGATGGGGTGCGGGTAGCAACTAATATTCGGCTTACTAATGACCCGTTTTCCCCGCCAGAATTGGAATACAGGGCCAGGACGGCGACGATTACAAGGATTTCGCCTACGGCTGAGGAACTGGTGACAACTAAACCTCGTTTGGTGTTTGACAACCGGCTGAAAATACCTGTGTATCCCCGCAGGCAAGTGTTTGATAGCCAGCGTAATAACGGCCCGTGCTTGACTTTTGGGTTCGATGGGGGCGATCGGGGTGGTTTGTACGCTGAGTGTGCCTTTGAGGTACTGCAAAACGGGCCGGTACGCCTGAGCTTGACACCTCAGTTTTATATTCAGCGGGCGATCGAAAAACACGGCGGCAATCCGTTGTTTATGGACAACTACGGGCTGAAAGCGAGGTTGGCTGCGACGCTGGGCCCAGGTACCAGACTGGACGGATCGGCGATATTTCTGAATTTTGATAATTTCCCGAATTTGGCTGAAAACGACTTTCGGGGGAATTTGCGACTGCGACAGTCGATCGGCACTCATACTCTCGCCGGGGAATATAGCTACCGCGATCGGCTGTTTAACGGTTCTCTGGGCTATCAAACCGTCCAAAGTAGCCTCGGTGCCGTCCTCTCTTCCCCGGTAGTTCCTCTGGGAAGCTCAGGTATCAATCTCAGCTACCAAGTCGGTTATCAATTGATCAATGCTGATACTGATCGACCAGATTTACTCGAAGCCGTGCGGGAAAACAACCGCATCGACCTCGGCCGCTTGCAAGTCAGCGCCGCCTTAAGTCGTGGATTTAACCTGTGGGAGGGTAAAGGACTACCGCGCACTCCGACGCAGGGTTTGAAATACACGCGGAACCCGGTGATTCCTTTCGTGAAATTGGCTTTGGGAGTTAGGGGCGTTGGCAGTTATTACAGCAGTGGCGACAGCCAAAATTCGATCGCCAGCAGTGTCGGCGTTGAAGGGCAATTCGGTCATTTTTCCCGCCCTTTCCTCGACTACACTGGGTTTAACGTGACTTACACCCAGGTAGGGCGGGACGGTATATCGCCGTATTTGTTCGATCGCTTGGTAGATTTGAAAGTCTTGTCTTTTGGACTTGTGCAGCAAGTTTACGGACCATTTCGAGTCGGATTTCAGAGTGCGATTAATTTAGAAAGCGGGCAAGCAATCAGCACAAATTACACTTTGGAATACAGCCGCCGCAGCTACGCACTTATTTTACGTTTTAATCCAGAGCGTCAAGTCGGCAGCCTGACTTTTAGGATTAGTGACTTCAACTGGAATGGCACTCCCGAACCTTTTTCAGGAGACGTGCGAACTGTAGAAGGAGGGGTGCGCCGATCGGATTAATGCAATTTGGTAATGGGTAATGGGTCATGGGTAATGGGTCATCGGTCATCGGTCATGGGTCATCGGTCATCGGTAATTAGTCATCGGTAATGGGTCATCGGT
>DPLL01000206.1 GCA_003542015.1 Microcoleaceae cyanobacterium UBA9251
TTTGTACTTCTGGGGGATAGGTTTCGATGGTGGCAATTTCAGATTTGGTTTTGTTCATGGCATAAGTGGTTTAGTAAAAGTGTCGGTCTCTCCCGGCTGCGGTCGCCGTGTCAAAAAGCGAAAGTTGAGTGTCAACTATCACGTTTTGTTTTTTCAACTACTATTAATCCTTGGAAAATGCAGTGCAGTTTTTCATTCAAATAGTTGATTTGGTAGTCTTGTATTTTCATTTGCTTTATGCCCGTGTGGGTGTTTTCTTTACGGAAATCAATTCCTTGAGCGTGGTTTTTTTCGCAGATTTTGATGTATTCCTGGATAAGTCCGGTGAATTCAATAAATGCGTGGCAGTCGGTGCGGATGGCTTCGTCGTAGAAGTTGCTAGCAGCGATGTTCATTTTTTGTAGGCTTTCTTCGGGTGTCATAGTCAAAATCTAAAATCTAATTTGTTTATCAACTATTTAGTCAGTCTTTAGTAGCCGATCGCTCTTTACGACAGATCGGCTCAATCTTACATATCTGTAACTACCTCAAAACCTTCGTTCCTAAGATTTTGCGCGAGTTGCTGCNNTGAAGGTACGAGTAAATCGGTTTTAGGGTTCCAACCAAGTTCTAGTATTTGGTAGGTTGCTGATTCTGGATTGAATAAATTTTGCAGTTGCCGGGCTGTGTCGATTGCAATTTTGGTGAAAATATCATCCTCAATCGTTGGGTGGCGAATTGCCAATTGAATGTGAGAGATTATCGCGATGGCTGCGACTAGCGGAATCTTTATGGTTATCGGTGGCAAGTCCTGCATCGCGTCTATTTCGTCGGTGTATCTTTTCAGGTTGGGTTCGTTCATGATTGTTTCTATTTACATAAATGCCGGTCTCTCCCGGCTGTCGCACCACTTTGTTGGGAAGGGTCTTTTGAGCTTTCCGGTCCTCTTAACCCGCCCGGTACGACGTGGGATATCAAAGCTCGTTTCCCACGAATGCAGCATGGATCTATCCCCTGGCAGGTGTCGCCAGTGTTAATTCAGGAAAGCCGTTGTTGTCCCACCCGGTGGCCAGTACAAGAGAACCCGGTGGTGCGGGGGTTGGTTGTTTAATTTTGTTTTCCTTTTAAATCGTTAAGTTTTGTTCAGGTCCTAATTTGTCTGGCAAGTCCTTGATTTTTTCGATTTTCAACTCTCTGCATAGTGCTTTTAACTGGTTTAAGGTTAGTTTTGCTTCTGTTTGCCCAGAAATCCATCGTTGGTATGTTGCCCGTGGAATCCCGCATTTAAAAGCAAGCTCATCTTGAGAGAGTTCTGTTTTTGTTAGTCTAAGCCTTTCCAATGCTGAGTCACTCTCCTGCTTTCTTCTTTTTCTTGTCATTAGTATATCATTGTTATATCTCACCATGAGATATCAATTTCTTCACATTTAGGATTGACATTTAGAAATTGAGATGTCATAATGAGACGTTGGTGAGTAGGTTCAGTGATTTATATTCGTCAAATATTTATTCACTGAACTTCCTACAATCAGTCTCTCACTTGCATAGTACGCATACCCCGTAAATCTCATTGGGCTTGCACTAAATCTGTAAGCCCTTTCCCTAGTCTATGTACACCCTCGAAGAACTGAAACAGAAGAATCTCAAGGAACTCAAGGAAATCGGCTGGCAGCTTAACGTCCTCCCCGACGGCGACAGACGCTGCCGGCGCAACTGGATTAAAGCACTTGTCGGTGTGCAGCCCACGCTGCTGCAACTGCTGGAAGTTTCCCCCGGTGTCGAAACAGTCCAGGAGTTGATCGAAGTTCAAGCTATTGGGCAGATCGAAATTCAAGCCATTGAGCCGATCGCCCCAGCGGCGGAAACTTCCCCCAGTGTTCCCGAAGGCGATCGCCCTTTAGTACTGACTAAGGATGCGGCGGAAACTTTCCTCGGTGTGAGTCGCAAAACTTCAACCGCTCGTCAACTTTTGGAGCTGTTCAAATCCTCGGCAGTCATTCTTGAGGATTCCCTCGCTGCCGAAACTGAGGCAGAAACGCTCGAAAGTGCGATCGGCTTAGCAGCCAAAAATCTCTTTGATGCTGAAGGTGATCGCTCTTTGCCACTGGTTGACTACGCGGCGCAAAATTCCCCTGTTGTTGCTGAAGGCGATCGTTCTTTGCCATTGGTTGAGTACGCGGCGCAAACTTCCCCGGCGGAAGTCGAATTGGTTGCTGAGGCGATTGGAGAAGTTCAGGAGCCGCTGCCGGAAATTTCCCCGGCGGAAGTCGAACTGTTTGCTCAGGCGATTGAAGTTCAGGTCCAGGAGTTGATCGAAGTTCAAGCTATTGAGCCGATCAAAATTCAAGCCATTGAGCCGATCGCCCCAGCGGCGGAAACTTCCCCCAGCGTTCCCGAAGGCGATCGCCCTTTGGTACTGACTAAGGATGCGGCGGAAACTTTCCCCGGTGTGAGTCGCAAAACTTTAACCGCTCGTCAACTTTTGGAGCAGTTCAAATCCTCGGCAGTCATTCTTGGGGATTCCCCCGCTGCCGAAACTGAGGCAGAAACGCTCGAAAGTGCGATCGGCTTAGCGGCCAAAAATCTCCTCGATGCTGAAGCCGATCAGAATCCGATCTTGACCAACATCACCTTTTCTCCTGGCTTTCTCGCTCGCTATTCCTCGCCACAGACCGAGAGCATCCACTATCAATCTGACGCTGACGGGCAACTGAGTCTGCTTGATTTTGAGGTGGAATCGGTAGACGAACCGCCAGACCCGGATGATTTTGAATCCCTTAATGCGTTTCGTGAGGCGGTCTCACTTTGGGACAACATCCCGAACCGCTGGAAATTTCCCTCGACTCTTTCAGCGAGTGGGCACCGTGTCCAGACGACTGGTACGAGCCGGCATCATCCGAAGTGCTGGAACTCTCATCGGCGATCCTCTCCGAGGGCTGCGCTAACGAAAGTTCCAGCATTTGCAAATTCCTGATTCCTGTTTTTGATGCTTGTAAATTCCTGATTCCTGTTTTTGATGCTTGCAAATTCCTGATTCCTGTTTTTGATGCTTGGTGCGATCGCACAAACCGCAACGATGAATCTCCGACCGTAGGTGTTGGTGCGCGTTTGCCCTTGCCTAAGCCTCCAAGTTTTCCGCCGATGGTTGCCGCTTTGGGCGATCGTTCCATTATTGAAAAATTCGCCCGCAGTGCAACACTTTTGAGCGGGCGATCTCCACCGGGAGGTGATGCCGTACAAAGTTGATGAATTCGCTTCCAACATTTTTATTTACCCATCTAAACCTGACAGTGCGATCGCCTGGAGGCGTTTTGGGCGATCGCTTTCTATCAATTTTTACCAACTCGAAAAACATGACTTTTTCCATTGAGATATCACTGCCTATTTATTATCCCTCTACTTGGAATAGGCTTGACAAAGCTGGGAGTTTAACTATTTCTGGAACCGATTATGAGACTGTTCGAGAGCAGGCGGAAAAATTACTGGATTTGTATCAAGCTGAAGGTAGATTGATGCCAACAATCAAGAGTCTTACATCTCAAATAGAGACAAAGCAGGAGAAAATCGCTGAATTGAATGAGAGAATATCAACTTCTTTAAGGCAGATCTCCAGGCTTGAAGACTTTTTGAAATCTTTAGGCATCGATCCTCGATCCAATCATTTAACCTACAAACCTATCCTGGTAGAGGAATTTAAAAAATACGGAGTAGGCCAAGAAGTGACTGTGGAGGTAGTCGAGCATGACCCCATCCCTTTTAGGGGAGAAGACGAAGAAGCCAAATTTTAAACTTATTTTGGGGATTTGTTAAATTCAAATTCCCTTTAAAAACTCATGCAATTCATCTCAGATTTTTCAGACAATTTGTGGGAACCGTCCGAAACGGTATACCAGCCCATCCTGGACTTTGAATCCGAAATTCTTGACGAAGGCAAATTTGCCGATGTAAACTTCCTCACCGCAGAAATCAAGAGAGGCTTTTTGGATTACGTGCGACAGGGAATCATGCTGCACACAATCCGTAGGTATCGATTGTACAAAGACAAATTTAAGGATTTTAAAACTTACTGCGAGCAAGAACTTGGCCGCCAGCACTTTTACTGCAAGCAAATCATCAAAGCAGCCGCTATTTGCCTGCAATTGATAAAATTTGGATTCCAAATTTTGCCCAATTGCATAGCTCAAGCTACCGCACTGCAAAAATACGCAGTGGTGGATAAATACGGCGACTGTCCTTTGGAGAAAAAGTGGCAAGAAGTTGTGGATAACGTACCCAAGGAAAAGATTACGGCAGTGACTATTTCCGACACGATTGATGAGAATCCAGAGGACAGAGCTAAGCAAATTAGAATTGGCGGCAAAGCTTACCAAATCTTGCAACAAAAAGCAGCAGCAGCGGAGATGACAGTTTCTAAATATCTCGAATTATTAATTGGCGGCACAGAACCGTCTGACGATGAAGATTGCGGGGAAGAAGAGGGGGAAGGAAAGGAGTTAACACCAGAAAAAGAGGAAATCTTGGATGATTTAGAGAAGTCTTGGCTCAAAACCAAACCTGCAGCAGGATTTGGTAACAAAAAGCCATCAAAAAAACCATCAAAAAACCCTCAAAAAGCTATCAACNNCGTCGGATTCTAAGTACCTTGAAATGTTAATCGGAGGTGAACCGCCCGATGACTAACCGCCCGATGACTAACCGCCCGATGACTAACCGCCCGATGACTAACCGCCTGATGACTAACCGCCCGATGACGAATTACGTAATGATCAAGATACGGAATTAACTTCTGAATAAGAGGAAATTTGCAATGAAGTAGAAGCTTTCATTAAAACTAAGTCTGCTATTAATCGCGGATTTGGTATTAAATCATTGTCAAAATCTCACCAAAAGTTGTTAAACTAAATAGAGCTGGTGAAGTGCCGGATTCATGTTAAATCACCAAAAATTTTTTCATGCGCGTAGATGACATTTTCGATGACGAACTTTCTGAATTACCATCAATTTCTTATGAACTTCAAGGCAGAATTATAGCATTGCAGTTAGAAATTAATGATTTGATTCAAAATCAAACTAACCATCTTGTTCTTAAATGGTCGGTAAAAATTTTTAATGCTCAATTGACTGAATGCAAGCGCCAATTGTCTGCTTCTGATGTTCTGGAATTATTCTCTGCTACTATTCACAATTTATCATTGGAGCAAAAAAGATTAATTTATCTTTCTAGTAATACCAAGACATATTTCTCCATGATGCTTGCTGAAATGTCTCGGATTTCTTTAGAAGAATTGACAGAAACTGTAGCACTAAAAAATTCTACTGATTTGCAATCAACAACAGATTCTTAAATAGAAGAATTTATTGATGAATTTGTTTCTTATATAGGAAGTTGAATTATCAAGTTAATTACTGCCTGATGAGTGCTGCCTTGGCTCTGGTAGCCGAAACCCCCCTTAATAAGGGGAGTCGCGGATTGAGTCCAAATCATCCGTTAATTAATTGAGTTGTGACTTAGGGTTTTTACAGTGAAACAAGCTGTAATGGCTTTTCTGCCTTCATAAGCTCGGTCACTACTTG
>DPLL01000205.1 GCA_003542015.1 Microcoleaceae cyanobacterium UBA9251
GAAAGAGCCCAACAAGAACAGCAAAGAGCCGATCGCGCCGAAGACAAATTAGAGCAATTACGCGCTCAATTGCGATCGGCTGGAATTGAACCGCAATTGTAAATAGGAGTGCATCTCAATTTGGGAAGGGCGCGGTGGCAAAAAACCCGGTTTCTGCGTGAAGATTTGTATAAATAATCGACAATTTTTGGAAGAAACCGGGTTTTTTTCGTAAGTCTTAAAGAAGTCGGGTATCTAATAATCATCATAGAGGAAACCAAGTGCCGCGCATTTTTGACAACATCGAACTATCTCTGCTACCAGCATTACGAGAAACGATTAAACTCTCCTACCGTGCCGATTTTTGCGTTGGCTATTTCAACCTCCGGGGATGGCGGAACATTGGCGATGTAATCGAAGCATACATGGGAAATCAAGGAGCCTGCTGTCGCCTTTTGGTGGGAATGCAAAGTTTGCCATCCGATGAATTGAATGCTAGTTTTAGCCTGATTTCCCATCACCGCAGCATTGACAATAGTGCCATTATTCGCCTCAAAAAACGGATGGCTGAGGAATTTCGCCAACAGTTGACAATAGGGGCTCCTAGTGATATCGATGAAGCAGGATTACGCAGGTTAAGCTATCAGATTAAAACTGGAAAAGTCATTGTTAAATTATTTTTAGCCTATCACCTACACGCTAAACTATATCTCGTTCATCGTCAAGACCCAAACAGTCCGATAGTCGGTTTTTTGGGTAGCAGCAATCTCACTTTATCGGGACTATCGAAACAAGGAGAATTGAACATTGATATTTTAGATTTTGATGCTTGTAATAAATTGCAAAAATGGTTTGACGATCGCTGGGAAGAATACGGCTGTGTTGATATTTCTAAAGAACTTGCAGAAATTCTCGATCGCAGTTGGGCGCGATCCGAACCAATTCCACCCTATCACATCTATCTCAACATAGTCTATCATTTGTCCCGCGAGGCGATCGCAGGTATTGCGGAGTTTCAGATTCCCCGCGATTTTAAGGGTTTATTTCAGTTTCAAGAAGAAGCTGTTAAGCTAGCAGCCCGTCACATTACCAAACGGGGAGGCGTGATTATTGGCGATGTTGT
Source organism: Microcoleaceae cyanobacterium UBA9251 (assembly GCA_003542015.1). Taxonomy (GTDB): domain Bacteria; phylum Cyanobacteriota; class Cyanobacteriia; order Cyanobacteriales; family Microcoleaceae; genus Microcoleus. Next base: position 1,103 of record DPLL01000205.1, read on the forward strand.
AGGGTTGGGTAAAACTTTAGTCGGTACGGCTATTGCCAAAATTCTCCAAGAAGATTGTCTCTTGGAAACCCTGATTATTTGTCCGAAAAACTTAGTCAAAATGTGGCAAGAGTATGCAGATAAATATCGCCTACTTGCTAAAGTCTTATCCATCAGTCGGGTGCAGCAAGAATTGCCAGAATTGCGCCGCTACCGAGTTGTATTAATTGATGAAAGTCACAACCTCAGAAACCGAGAAGGTAAGCGATACCGAGCCATTCAAGAATATATTGCCATCAATGAAAGTAAATGTATTCTACTTTCAGCAACTCCCTATAACAAAACCTATTTAGATTTATCTGCTCAATTGCGGCTGTTTGTTCCTGAAGACCAAAATTTAGGATTGCGCCCGGAAGCTTTGCTAAATCAATTAGGCGGTGGTAGCAAAGGAGAGTTAGAATTTATGAAGCGGCATCAATGTTCCGTGCGCTCTTTAGCTGCTTTTGAAAAAAGCGAACATCCTGATGATTGGCGAGAGTTGATGAAGCGCTACATGGTGAGGCGAACTCGCTCGTTTATCAAAGAGAATTATGCGGAAATTGATGCAGAAAGCGATCGCAAATATCTAGAATTTGCCAATCGCACGCGCTCCTATTTTCCCGATCGCATTCCCAGAACCATTAAGTTTTCCTCCGAAAATCCTGCAACCCAAGCCCAGCTTGACTTTGAGGAAATTGTCGAAGTCATCAACGCCCTAAATTTGCCCCGTTACGGACTCGGAAATTACATCGCCAAAAAACCCAAACAACAGCCGACTGAAGCAGAGCAGCGACAGTTAAAAGCCCTATCTAGTGGCGGTCGTCGCTTGATGGGTTTTTCGCGGACAAACCTGTTTAAGCGCCTAGAAAGCAGTGGGAGTGCGTTTATTCAGTCGATCGAGCGGCACATCCTGCGGAATTTTGTTTATTTGTATGCGATCGGGCAAAACTCCGATATCCCGATCGGCACTCAGGATGCCGACTTGTTAGATACCCGCAACAGCGACGAAGATGCTGATGCAGTTACAGTTAGCAGTTTTGATAGCGAAGAAACAGAAGATAATTCGGGGGAACTTTTAGATATTGCAGCCGAATTGCTACTAAACGAAAAAACCTTTAAACAGCGGGCAGAATTAGTTTATCAAGAATATAAAAACCGCTACCAGCGCAGGTTTAAATGGCTAAAATCAGACTTTTTTGATAGCAAGAAGTTAAAACAGGATTTACTAGCAGATTCCCGCTGTTTAATGGAAGTATTACAAACTTGCAGCGCATGGCATTCTCAACCCGATGAAAAATTAGCAGCTTTGGTGAGATTGCTGACAGAAACTCACCCCCACGAGAAAGTATTAATTTTCACTCAATTTGCCGATACAGTCCGCTATCTAACTGATAATTTAACTCAGCTCAAAATAGCAGAAATTGCATCAGTGACAGGTAAATCAAAAGACCCCACAGAACTAACATTTAGGTTTAGTCCAACTAGCAATGGTAAGCGTGAAAAAATCTCACCCGAACAAGAATTGCGCGTCTTAATTACCACCGACATTCTGAGTGAAGGTCACAACTTACAAGACAGTGCGATTATTGTTAATTATGACTTACCTTGGGCAATCATTCGGTTGATTCAGCGGGCGGGAAGAGTGGACAGAATCGGACAGCAAGCAGAACAGATTTTGTGCTATTCATTTTTGCCAGAGGAAGGAGTAGAACGCATTATCAACCTGCGGGAAAGACTGCGGCGGCGATTGCAGGAAAATGCCGAAGTTGTGGGAACTGACGAGACATTTTTTGAAGACGATTCACCCCAAGTCATTCTGGATATTTACAATGAAAAATCCGGCATTTTAGATGGCGAAGAAGATGCCGAAGTTGACTTAACATCGGAAGCTTTTCAGATTTGGAAAAATGCGACAGACAACAATCCAAATTTGAAAAAAACCATTGAATCCATGCCAAATGTAGTTTACTCAACTCGCAATCATACACCAGAACCATTGCAGCCAGAAGGAGTTTTATTGTACATGAAAACCGCCGAGGGAAATGATTCCTTAATTTGGGTCGATCGCGCTGGAAACAGCGTCACACAATCACAACTGGCAATATTAAAAAATGCCGCCTGCGACGAAGCCACACCAGCAATCCCCAGAGACAAACAACATCACGAATTAGTCACAAAAGGTGCAGAATTGATAGCAGAAGAAGAGTCAACAGCGGGCGGACAATTAGGGAGGTCTTCCGGGGCCAGGTTCCGAACCTACGAACGTTTGAAGAGTTACGCGCAGTCCATGCGTGGTACAATATTCGCATCCGATGAATTGTCAAAAGCAATTGATGAAATTTACCGCTATCCCCTGCGGCAGTCGGCAATTGACACGTTAAATCGGCAATTAAAAAGCGGTATTGGCGATCGCGCATTAGCAGAATTAGTCGTAGGATTGAGAATGGACGACCGTTTTTGTATAGTTAGTGAAGATGGAGACAAACGGGAACCGATGATTATTTGTTCTTTAGGCTTATTTCAGGAGATATAATTATTGGGAGTCGAGAAACCGGGTTTTTTCCGAGATTAAAGGCTATAAGCCAGTATGCTGGAAAAAACCCGGTTTCTGATTTATCGACTCCGCCCAAGAAACCGGGTTTTCTCCGATATTCAAGGCTATCAACCAGTATTTTCGCAAAAACCCGGCTTCTAACCACCCACCCCTAATTCCATAACATCCGTTAAATCCGTTACAAAATCCGTTGCCAAACATCCGTTACATCCGTTACAAAATCCGTTGCCGAACCTTCTTAACCATGCCACAAACACTTACAGAATCCCGCCAACTNNTATTTATCGCGAAATAGTCCAAATATCCCGCGAAAACATCTTGATTTTTATTGATGCAAATCGCACCAAATCTCTCTGGTATTGGGTGAAGCAAGAAGGTACAAAACTTTATCCTCGCGATCATGTATATGTAAAACGAGAACCCTGCGATTTACTGTTGAGTAAAGTCACAGCTTTAAAAGTTGAATTAGCAGAATTAGAAACGCTGTCAGTGATTGATGTCGCCGAAAGATTGCAGGCTGGATTGGATGTCGAACGAGTTACTAAGAAGTTTTTTGAAGAATTTAAACAGCAACACGTAGAATTTTTAAGTGTGATTTCCGGGATAGACAAAGAAACAGATAGGCGCTGGTATACTTCGGTATTACTCAACCGCTTGATGTTTGTTTATTTTTTGCAGCGCAAAGGATTTATCGACAGCGGCAAAATGCTATACTTGCAGGAAAAATTAGCTGAAAGTAAACAGCGAGGAACGGATTTATTTTACTCAGAATTCTTGAAAACACTGTTTTTTGAGGGATTTGCTAAACCTCTCGATTTGCGGGCGGATGACGTTAAAGAATTTATCGGCGATATTAAATACTTGAATGGGGGACTGTTTCTGGAACATCCCATCGAACAGAGTTATCCGAATATTGCCATACCCGATGCTGCGTTTGAGAAAATCTTAGATTTATTTGCGCGCTATTCTTGGAATCTTGACGATACAGTGGGTGGGAAAGAAAACGAAATTAATCCAGCGGTTTTGGGATACATCTTTGAGAAATACATTAACCAAAAAGCTTTTGGTGCTTATTATACCAGGCCGGAGATTACCGAATATTTGTGCGATCGCACAATCAACAAACTAATCCTCGATAGAGTCAACCAATCCCTCAACTCTTCCAACTCTTCCTCCCCCCTTACTAA